>CAZEUQ010000141.1:0-1550 GCA_964515125.1 uncultured Candidatus Peribacteria bacterium | reverse complement strand
ACCACGCTCCGCTGTAGCAGTCACATAGTTGGGGGGAGCTTTGCGAAAAAATGAAAACGAGAAGAGAACAATGAGGAGGATGACGATCAGTCCGATGATGGACCTCCACTGGTGGCGTCGCACGATTGCCGGCACGGGAATACGTACGAGCAGCGACTTCGCGCGAGAGAGAAAAACCGATGGAAGAGTGCTTTTTTGGGGCATGAAACGGTTGGAAAACACGATATTCTATTATAGAACTCATGGCCTAATATGTCAAGAGCTTGGCCTCCTGCAGCGCTTTTTTACAGACGCTCCAGCGCATCGAGGTTCTGCTGCACGTCTGTATCATGTGGATTGATCGCAAGTGCACGTCGGAAATACTCTTTTGCACCATCGTAGTCGCCGTCTTGAACGGCAATCCCGCCAAGATTATTGAGCGCATTGAGGTAGTAAGGATTCAGTTTGAGCGCATGAAGATACATTGCCTTGGCTTCCTTTTGCTTCCCGTGTTTTTCAAGAAGAACGCCCGTGTTGTACGGAAATTCTGCAACCTCAGGTTGCAACTGCGCGCCTTCTGCAAGCAACTTGAGTGCAGCAAGATCATCTCCTTGCTCACTGAAGATCGCACTCATGCCAATGCGTGAGCGGACATGTGTCGGCAACATCGTGAGTGCCTTCCTGTACCAGGTGAATGCTTCATTCTTATTTCCACGTGCATACTCTAGATACCCCATATTGTAGGGAGCATCGGCAAAATCGGGCTTCAATTCCATGGACTTTGTATACGCCTGAACTGCCTCCTCAATTTTTCCCATTCCCCTGTATGTAATGCCGATGTTGTTCCAGATAATGGCATTTTTCGGATCGATCTTCTTCGCTTCTTCATAGTGTACAAGGGCGGAAGCCGTATCTCCTTGATCGCGGTAGAGATTCGCAAGATTGTTATGCGCAAGGAGTGAATTGGAATACAACGAGAGAACATGCTCAAAGAGCGTCTGACTATTCCTCCAGGTGTGCGATTGTTCGCGCGCAGCAAGTCCAAAGAGAATGGCAAGAACCACACCAACACATACTGCTGCCTGTTCAGGAATACGAGAACGGGATGAAACACGGCGGAGAAGTGTTGAGACAGAAACAGTGAGGATGATGATGAGCCCGATGCTGGGGATGTACGCATAGCGATCGGACGCGAAATAGAGTGCTCCGCCCTTGGAGAAATTCACAAAGGTAGGAGCCAGGAAAACAAGGAAGAAAAGCCACCCAAAGAGCACGACGCGCGTCCAGCGGAGCATCACAAGAGCGCCTGCCGAAAGGGCAAGAACAATGAGGAGTGGGGCAAAAAAGTCCGGACTGGAGAGAAGGATCTGCTTCGAGTACGGATAGATGACAGTCAGATCGATGGGCACAAAAAACTTTTCAAGATAAAAAACCGTACTTTTCATGGCCATCAGGATTTTTTGGAGGAATGTCGTTTCTACGAGGAGTTCCTGCTTTCCAAAGAGCGCAACAAGAGCGAAGAGAATACTAAGAACGACGTAGGGAATCTTTTCAAGAATGATTTTTTTCGT
>CAZEUQ010000140.1:0-1556 GCA_964515125.1 uncultured Candidatus Peribacteria bacterium | reverse complement strand
AACCTGGGTGCTCGTGAGAAAAAATTCTTTGTTCGCAGGCTCCGATGCGGGTGCAAAGGCCGTTGCCATTCACTTGTCGTTCATTTCAACCGCTAAACGCAACGGTATCAACCCCGTTGACTGGTATGCCGATGTCCTGGCTCGCATCAATGGAATGAAAACAACCGAACTTCAACAACTGCTTCCTCACAACTGGTCTCCACCTCAAGGACCTTAAGTCCTCAACTGGACATGCTATTAGGAAATCAGATTGCCGATCTTTCCGCTACCACGTGTTTGATCGGACAGACACGCAAGAGGCCGGCAAAGGAAAATTCAAATAACCATTCGACGCCAACGCGCTCAAGGCGCGAGTGGTTCGCACTGGTCAAGGAGTGCAACAAGATCGGATTGACGCCGTCAGCTTTTGCGCACAAAAAAGAACTGAATAAATGCACCGTCGAAAGAGTTGCCAAACGTTTTTGCCTTTGTCTTGTTCTCATCGAGCAAAAGGCACGCATCAAATTTTCTTTTTCCGCAGAAGTTGAACAATTTTGGTCTACCTGGTTGCTCATTAAAGCCTCTTCCCAGGATAATGATTCAAAGGGCGAGAGGATACGTCGATCCCATGGAATCGTGATTGTGTGGCAAAAAACTGCATTTAATGTTGCTACTCCCTGAAATCATCGAGAAATTTGATGTCAGACCATGAAGGAGTTCAAATATCGGTTCACATGGCTGCAGCATTGCGAGTCATCAATGACCTCGAGGCAGATGAAATTATCAGGCGCTACGCCATTGGAGGCGCAGTCGCCTTATTGTTTTACAGCGAGCCTACGTTAACATTCGACCTGGATATCTTTTGTCATTTCCCTTCGGAAGGAATTTTACTTAACACTCAGCCGCTCTATGAATGGCTGAAAAAGAGAGGTTATTCGCCAGAGGCTGAATATGTAAGAATCGAAGGAGTACCCGTCCAATTTTTACCATCGACAGGGCCCCTTGTTGATGAAGCACTTGAAAGGGCTGTAGAGCGTCCATTTGGTGGGGTTCCCACGCGTGTGATTGACTACGAATACTTACTGGCCATCATGGTGCAGGTAGGACGACCAAAGGATAAAGCGCGGCTTCAAGGCACAATATCTGTAACTCCGCCAGATGAAGCGAAGCTGAGGGATATACTTGAACGGCACAATTTACTTGATGTATACGCTAAAATGGGAATATGAGCACAAATCCGATAAATCTCACATCTCCGGACGCTATCTTCAAGAGAAAAGAAGATCGACGACGGAATGTTGCTGCGTTAACAGTTGAGGAAAAGGTTGAGATGCTGGTGCAGCTTCAACAACTGGCATGGCAGGTCGCGAGCGAAACAGGAAGACCGTGCAGCAGCCCTTGGGGAACGCAAGAAGTCTCTGACAAGCAAAAATAAGTGTTGCACTTCGCATGCTTAATAACTACAAGCCTGGCGCCGTCATCTTGAATGGATCCAGAAGCTTATCGAGTTCTTCTTTCGACAATTTTGTTTCTACCAGCGCCACTTCTCGAACAGTCTAGCCACTGGCGAAAGCATC
>CAZEUQ010000139.1:0-1605 GCA_964515125.1 uncultured Candidatus Peribacteria bacterium | reverse complement strand
GGAATTAAAGAGAGCACTTAGGAGACTGACGGTCACTGATCTCATGTATTTCTACAGAAGATTCTTTGGACACGCCACAGTCACCATCGCCCAATGCAACAAATTCCTCACTTGGTTTTGTCCTGTGCTCCATCAGCTGCGCTATCGCAAACAAGCCAAGGACATGTGGGTTGCCGGTCTCATTTGGGGATTCATTGATAAGGACTCTTGCAATCGCCTCATTGGCACTTTCGCAGAGGGAACATTTCTCATTCGTTTCTCAGAGAGTTCTCCTGGACAACTTGCTGTTGCTTATGTCTCTGACGATGTCCATGAGCGCGTCAAGCACTACCTCATCAAACAAGAGGACGTCGTAGCCCCTCGCACCATGGCTGACTTCATCCACTCCAAGCCACAGTGGCTTCAGCTGTTGCGCGTTGACACTGCCTCTGGTAAGATCACACGCCAACACAAGGACATTCTGTTAAGGGACTATTACACTGCTGGGCCCCCAGAAAAGAAGAGTGGAGGATACGTGTTGTTGTAATTTTTTTGTTGTTGTGACACGAAGAACGAAAACTGACTCCCAAAAAAGCTTAGAAAGTCGAAAAAATCATCTCAGTTTAGTGTGCTTCGTGGAATGAAGTTAGAATGAGAAAAAATGGGCCATCTAAACTACAGCAACCTCTATTTGACATTGACGATGACAAGGTGACTGACGTGAGTTAAATGACATTTTTTTTTTTTTTTTTCTTCCCTTTCTCATTTTTGTCGCGCCTTTCAGTATCATCGTTCCCGCCGTCCGTATCGCTGGTTGCTCATTGCAGCATTATTGTTTGTAGTTGTAATTATTGGATTGTTTTGGTCTGGTATGCTGGGTGAGTCACGTGGTGCAACATCACCACAACAAGGCCGTGAGGTCACAACCGCAGCTCCCGTTACAGCAAGTAACACTGTGACACGTGTGGATGTGATTGATAAACCTACGAAACGAAAGAGAATGTCGATAACGACAGTAGGAGCAACACAAGCGCCAGCAAAGGCTAAGTTGCGTGAAATAGCCCGAGCAAAGAACAAACGAATGGAAACAACAATGACAACGGTAGCAGCAACAACAAGAACAACGACAACAACGACAACAACGACAACAGCAGCTCCAGCAGTAACTTCAACTACAACTAGAACCACAACTACTAGAACTACAACAACAACACCACCGCCAACAACAGTGGCTGCCACCTCTGCTACTGCAGCTGGCGTCGTGCAAATGACACTTGCGTTTGCTCAGCCCAAGACTACGGAAGTTGAGGTGAAGACACACAAGAGAGAGGAGACAGTGTCAGCGGCGTCCACTAAGCCAATGAACATGATCGACATCATGTTGCTGGATAGAGACGATCCAAGATATCGCCGAAAAGAAAACGAAGCGTTGGCACTGACAGTACCGCCGTCACCCGAGTCACTGATCTTACAACACCCAATCATACCACAACAACACCTGATGGTGCAACAGAGAGTGGCAGGTGTAGCACCACTGGATGCACCGCCACCACTACCATTAGATAATAATAATAATAATAATAATATTAATAATAATGTTGTTACTCAGCCTCTTGAAGTTAGCAT
>CAZEUQ010000138.1:0-1662 GCA_964515125.1 uncultured Candidatus Peribacteria bacterium | reverse complement strand
TCTCGACCGAAACAAAAACGGACAGCCAGTATCAGGATGCATACGGACAAGTAGAATAATCATGAACAACACCCCGACACTCGAAGACATCGTATCGCTTTGTAAGCGGCGCGGGTTTATTTATCCAGGAAGTGAAATATACGGAGGTCTTGCAGGAACGTATGACTACGGTCCCATGGGCGTTCTTCTAAAAGAAAAGGTAAAGAACTTGTGGTGGAAAATGTTTGTTACTGACAGGGAAGATATGTACGGCATAGATGCCGCTATTCTCATGAATCCGAAAGCATGGGAAGCCTCAGGGCATGTCTCTGGATTTAATGATCCTATGGTGGAGTGTAGAAACTGCAAGGGCCGGTTTCGTGCCGATCACCTAATCGCCAACGCATCAGGAATGGGTGTTGCTGACATTCTTATCTCTACAAACCTGCCAGAATGTCCTAACTGCAACAAAAGACAGTGGGACACTCCAAAACAATTTAATATGATGTTTAAGACGAAGGCTGGTGCCACCGATGACGAAAGCGCTACGGTATACCTACGACCAGAGACGGCTGGGGGAATGTTTGTGAACTTTAAGAACGTAATGGATTCATTTCATCCAAAGCTTCCATTCGGCCTTGCTCAAATAGGGAAGGCTTTTCGTAATGAAATTGCGCCAAGAGATTTCATTTTCCGTTCCCGTGAGTTTGAACAAATGGAAGTCGAATATTTTGTGCCGCCCACACAATGGGAGACTTCATTTGAAGAGTGGCACGGCATCATGCATTTATTTGCAAAAGAAGTGGGTATACAGAAACAGCACCTTCATGATATTGAGGTTGCCGAAAATGATCGAGCCCACTATTCAAAACGCACCATAGACTTCGAGTTTGATTTCCCATTCGGTCAAAAAGAATTGTGGGGGCTTGCGTACCGTACAGATTTCGACCTTTCTGCCCACACGTCTACCTCAAAAGTCGATCTTTCGTATTTTGATGAAGAAACAAAAGAGCGTGTCATCCCGCACGTTATCGAGCCGTCTTTGGGGGTAGATCGCACGATACTTGCCATTTTGACCTCAGCGTATACAACGGATGAACTCAGCGGGGAACCAAGAACCTATCTGAAGCTTCCTTCCATAATAGCCCCCTACCGCGCAGCGGTTTTTCCACTTCTTAAGAACAAGCCGGAATTGGTGAAAAAAGCAAGAGAAGTGTTTTCTGCCCTCAAGAAAGAAGGGGTTGTTGTAGCTTTTGATGATAATGGCAACATAGGCAAGCGCTACCGAAGACAGGATGAGATCGGAACTCCCGCATGTATCACCATCGACTTTGAGACGCTTGAGAACGATACGGTTACGCTTCGTGATCGCGATACAGGGAATCAGGAGCGCGTCGCAGTTGCCGACATCCTCTCACACCTTCGGTAGATTTTTTCTCTGCCTGCTTACCTGTCGGTGCCCTTCATGCTAGTATCATCACCATGGATGAGAAGCAGACCATCTCCATCTCAACCGGGACCATCATTCGGATTCTTGTTATTGGCGCTGCTGCGTGGGCTCTCTGGCAGCTGTCTTCTCTCGTACTGCTCCTCCTTGCAGCGGTGGTGATCGCTTCTGCGGCTGAGCCGGGAGTTGAATTTTTCCTCCAAAGGAAGTTTCCACGCCCGCTAGCAGTCGTGACG
>CAZEUQ010000137.1:0-1668 GCA_964515125.1 uncultured Candidatus Peribacteria bacterium | reverse complement strand
ACGCGTCCGCAGCGATTGGAGTGTTGTCATTATGTCTGTAAAAACAAACCAAAGGGTGAACAGGCAAGTTGTGAGCGTCTATGTAATTCCGACACACCACTCTTACCGTCGTACGTCCGTGACTTTGCCCTCTTTGTACGTCGCTCGTGTGTGGATGGTTCTTGTAATACGCTCTTGGATGCAGTCTTGAACCGAAGCGTGAATCCCGCCTGTTATCCCTATGGATCTGGCTGCTACCAGCGTGATGACTACACAACGGGTGCATGCATCAATGCGAAAGATTCAGATGCTCCGTTTACCTGTTATACGCAAAGTTCGAGCGAAGGTGACGAATAAAGGAGAAAGAGTCATCATAAAAGTAGGTAGTGATTAGTAATGGATTCTAGCCACTATTCCCTCCTCACGTATCACTCATTCTTTCCTGTACAATCATGCTCCATGAAATCATCCGATTTCGTTCACCTGCATTGCCATTCAACCTACTCCCTTTTGGAAGCACTTCCGCTTCCGGAAGAGATTGCCGAACGTGCAAAGGAGCTTACACAATCTGCCGTGGCACTGACGGATAAAGGCGTGACGTACGGACTCATTGAATTTTACAAAGCATGTAAAAGCCAAAAGTTAAAACCTCTCCTCGGCATGCAGGTGTACATCGCACCGCGATCACGGTTGGATCGCGAAAAGGGAATCGACTCGAAGAACTATCCACTCGTCCTTCTTGCCGAAACGCATGAGGGATATCAAAACCTTCTCGAGCTTGCCACAGTTGCGTCGTTGGAAGGCATGTACTACAAGCCACGCATCGATATAGAAACTCTCAAACGGTTTGGGAAGGGTCTCATTGCGTTGTCGGGCCCTTTAAGTGGAGCCCTGCCCCAAGCCGCTCTTGCAGAGGATGAAGCTCGCATACGTGAGCTGACGAAATCTTACAGAGAATGCGTTGGGGACGAGAATCTCTACTTTGAGTTGATGGATCTTCCCTCCGTTCCCGGCCAAGCGGAAGCAAATCAGCAGCTCATTCGTTTTGCAAGAGAACTCAAGGTGCCCTTGGTCGCAGCGTGTGGAAGTCATTACTGCAGAAGTGAAGACAGCGAAGCACAAGATGTTTTGATGTGCATCCAGAAAAATGCGAATGTGAATGATCCGGGACGATTTTCCATGCGGGATAGCGATCTTTCCATGCGGCCGTTTGAGGAACTGGAAAAGGCATTCTCGCATGTGCCAGAAGCGCTCGAGAACACGCGCATCATCGCCGACCGTTGCAATGTCGATCTTTCTTTTGGTCAGTATAAAATTCCAAGCTTCCCAGTTCCTCCAAACGAAACAGAAGCATCGCTCCTCAAAAAACTATGTGAAGAGGGAATCCCACGTTGCTATGCATTTAAGCCGCCTGCAAAGAATGATCGGGAAAAAGAAATTATGGAACGCGTTGCGTATGAACTCTCTGTCATCAACAATATGGGCTTTGCGGGGTATTTCCTCATCGTCTCCGACTTCGTGAATGAGGCGAAGCGGCGGGGTATTACTGTAGGCCCAGGACGCGGCTCCGCTGCGGGTTCCATCGTGAGTTACCTCCTCAACATCACAACATTGGATCCTCTTGAACACGGCCTTCTCTTCGAACGTTTTTTGAATCCCGATCGCATCTCCATGCCAGATATCGATATG
>CAZEUQ010000136.1:0-1673 GCA_964515125.1 uncultured Candidatus Peribacteria bacterium | reverse complement strand
ACAATCTGACGACTAATATTCCAGTCGATGAAATCATCCAGTATCTTGATCAAAATCCGTTTGAACCTTCGGGGGTGAATTTGGATTTCCCCGCTTCGGATGTGTTTTTTGGCTTGGTCGGCGAGAGGTTTTACAGACACGTACCACTGAGAGAGGGGCAGTGGCTCCAGTGCATTTCCGCATTTGTAACATGTCTTAAGAACCATAGCATGTTTTTCCGTTTTTGTAATGAGTCCCATTTCGGTCAGTTTCGCTACGACAGCCTCGCGTGCCGCCTTCACTTTCATCCCATCAAATTCGGTTGAGGTATCATGAAGTTTTCCATTAAATCCAATGACGGGCGGGTAGTACAACCCATGCCTTTTGCCGACTTCTGCATCATTGTGATAGTGAGCAGGGGTTACTTTCACGGCGCCGGTGCCGAACTTCATATCAACATATTCATCAGCGATGATGGGGATCTCCCGATTAGTAATGGGCAAGCGTGCAGTGGCCCCCACCAATTTTTTGTACCGCTTGTCTTTTGGGTTTACCATCACGGCCACATCTGCAAAGAGTGTTTCGGGACGTGTGGTTGCAACGGTGATGAAGTCGCCGCCTGCCAGCGGATATTGAATATAGTACAAAGTTCCTTCAATGTCCTTATTCTCAATTTCAAGATCCGAAAAGCTTGTGCCATCTTTGGTACAGTAGTTCACGAGCCTCTCCGAGCGATAAAGAAGACCGGCGTCAAACAATTTTTTAAATGTCTGGTGAATAATCTCAATGATTTCGGGATTTAGTGTGTATTGTTCTTTACTCCAATCCAAACTAAAGCCGATGGATCGAAACTGTTCATTAATTGCCCCTTTGCTCTGGGTGACAAAATCAGAAATCATTCCGTAGAGAGTGTCCCGATCAAATTCAAATCTGCTCTTTCCTTGCTTGGCGAGGTATTTTTCAAACACATATTGCGTTTCAAACCCCGCATGGTCTGTGCCCGGGAGCCACAGCGCCATCTTTCCTTGCTGGCGCGCATATCGGATCATAATGTCTTCGTATACATACATCGCATGGCCCGTGTGCAGACTTCCGTTTGCATTGGGAGGCGGGAGAATTATGCAAAATGGCTCTTTTGATACATCAACATGTGCAACATCGGCACCACTTTGTTCCCATTTGCGCCGCACGATAGGCTCCCAGTGCGATGGTTGGTATGATTTATCCACGATTTCAGTATTGTAGCAAACAAACGCCTTGCTTTTTGCCCAAACTTAAGTACGATATGAAAGTTATTCTTTTTCCGCCAAAGCGGTTTCAGTTTTTAACTGAGATTTACCCTTTATGGAGTGGTTTCTTCATTTTATTTCTTGGTACGTATATCTTTTTATTGTAAGTCTTGTCTTTTTCCCCATCACGCATCGCCTCTTCGGCAAAACACTCGATAAAGGCTATGCATTCTCCAAAGCAGTCGGGATTATTATTCTCACTTATTCGTCACTTCTTTTGGGAGTGCTTCGTCTTGTTCCGTTTGGCAGGGTGCAAATCCTTGTCTTGTTGGCTGCGTTTGGATTTATCGCATACAGAAGGTTCATCGTTCAAAAAAATATTGATTTTGTTGCACTTATAATGCGCAACAGAAAAGTAATTCAATGGATTATTGTTGAAGAAATGCTGTTTTTCGGAGGACTTCT
>CAZEUQ010000135.1:0-1736 GCA_964515125.1 uncultured Candidatus Peribacteria bacterium | reverse complement strand
GGCTGAGTTTTGGAATGGCCTGGATAATGCGCCACTTTTCATCCCGCGTGAGTGAAATGGATCCGCGGAGGGCTGCAAGAAATCTCTGCTCATCAAAGTCCGTTTCCGGGTGTGCGGGGACTGTGATGTTGTCATTTGTCAGAGAATCGGAGAGTGTTCCAAAGCGGTAGTTTCCTACTTCTGCAAGGATTTTTAGGTCTTCATCGTCATACCCCATCTCTTTCGTTGCAGCAGTCCCCACGGGTGGTGGTGGCGGACCCGATGCCTCCGGAGGGGGTGCCACTCCATCATCGTCACCTTGTCCGGAAGATGCAGGTGGTGGTGGAGGCGGGCTCGCAAAAACCTGCGTCGGATCGATTCCTCCCGTAGGAACCGGATCTCCAGGGCGCGGAGGGTTTGTGCCAGCGGCTTGGTCGTCTGCCATCAACGACTAGAGTGCCGGGTTTACAACAAGAAAGCAAGTCTAGAAAGGTGGTTATTGGCTTGCCCTGAGCGATCCCGCGTACGCGGGAGAGACGAAGGGCTGATTCGTTGATTGGTTGTTGGTTTCTTTTAGATAAAAAAACCAATAAACGAAAAACAAATAACCAATACATCCTATCGATTTCGGAGCGCATGTAGCCCAATACCCAATGCCACTGCTACATTTAATGATTCCTTCTTTCCATGCATGAGAATATGGAGAATATCATCTGCTTCTGCCAACAAGAAATCCGGTACGCCCGTTACTTCGTGCCCAACGAGAAGCAAGATCCTATCCGGAGGCATGTAGAGGTTGATGGGGCTACTTTTCTCGTTCTTCTCGAGCGCGACAATGCGTGATCCTTTCTTTTTTTCTCTGTCAATCACCGTGAGAGGATCATGCTCATATGACCACGACATCCAGGTATCAGCCTGGAGTGCTGTCTTCGCAATTTCATGGCGAGGAGGGCACGCGGTGTAGCCCGTCAGATATATATGCGATACAGCAAAGGCATCGGATGATCGAAAAAGAGACCCCACATTCCAGAGGGAACGGATGTTATGCACAAGAAGAGTAATGGACCGCATACGTTTAGGATTCAAGCATCATGAGTGTACTCGCATGAGGATTTGCAAGAATCTCAAGAACATCCGTCTTTTGAAGTGCAGAACTATCAACAGATCTGCAGTCGTAACAAACTCCGGTCATACTACCCCTTCCTAGTTTTTCTGCGCTGGTATTGGGGTCATCTCTCCGCACGAAGACTGTTCCCGAAAGAATCTTCTTTTCGGTCTTCACGGCTTTTTTTAGTACAGGATCCCACTGTAGAACCGCATTTCCCGAGTGAATGTACGCAACTTCCTTATTGGGATTGAAGAAGGAAATATGCGTGAGGAGTTCCTCGGGTTTTTTTTCCGTTGGCGCAATGAAACGATACTGCTTGAGCGTAATATCCGGTATTTTTCTCTTGAGTGCCTGTTCTACGGTACGTTCTTCATTATTCGTAATGAGCGAAGCGATGAAGATTTGTGTTTCTCCATGGAAAGAAATAATGTTCGAATGAACCGCAGCCCTTCGTGGCTGCGGCCCGCGCCCACGAAGGGGCGTGGCTAATTCGATCCATCTCTTCACCGACGCAAAGTACGGATCTCCATGTATCGTGCGTTCTGGGTGCGGCATGAGAGCAACGACGTTCCCTGAGGGATTACAAATGCCCGCGATGGCGTGCATAGAGCCATTTGGAGTAATGGCAGGATCGTCGGAAACAGTGCCA
>CAZEUQ010000134.1:0-1767 GCA_964515125.1 uncultured Candidatus Peribacteria bacterium | reverse complement strand
GACCGCCATAGACAATAGCTACTCTGAGATGTGTTGCCATTGCTTCTCCTTCTTTCATTCCCTATATTGTCCCGGTCATGTCCCCCGCAACTTCTAAATCATCACAGTCGTATAATGCCGAGAAAATTCAGGTTCTTGAAGGCCTAGAGCCAGTTCGAAAGCGTCCTGGAATGTACATCGGTTCGACGGATCAACGCGGTCTGCATCACTGCGTGTACGAAATCGTCGATAACTCCATCGACGAGGCAATGGCCGGTCATTGCGATCACATTACGGTTACGCTCCATGAGGATTTTTCGGTGAGTGTTGAAGACAACGGTCGCGGTATTCCGGTGGATGTGCATCCAAAGACAAAGAAATCCGCACTGGAAACGGTGCTCACGGTACTACATGCAGGAGGCAAATTCGGCGGTGATGATTCTGGGTACAAAGTTTCCGGCGGTTTGCACGGAGTGGGTTCGTCCGTCGTGAATGCGCTCTCCAGTTCCATGCGTGCCGAAGTGTATCGCGATGGGAAAGTGCATATGCAGGAGTATGTGCGTGGGAAGCCGAAGGCGGACGTAAAAGCCGTCGGCAAGTCCGAGAAGCGCGGGACGAAGATCACATTTTTACCGGATAAAGAAATTTTCGATACACTTACCATGAGCTTGGCAATGCTCCTGGGGCACTTCCGTCAACAGGCGTACTTAACACGCGGCATTACGGTCTCTGTGCTCGATGAGCGCACGAAGCGCCCAGAGGAGGATCAAGCTCTTCCTCGTTTGTATCGCTTTAGTTTCGAAGGAGGAGTGGGAGCATATGTTCGGCACCTCAATGAACAGAAGCAGCCGATTGGTGACGTCGTCTGGTTCGAAAAAGATACGAACGAAGGGTTTGTTGAGGTCGCCCTCCAGTACAATCAAGGGTTCCAGGAGCAGACAGTCGGTTTTGCAAACAACATCCACACAACGGAAGGAGGCACGCATATCACGGGCTTCAAAGCTGCTCTCACGCGTACCATCAATGCCTATGCACGCAAGGAAGCATTGCTCAAGGAGAAGGATGAAAACCTGACAGCCGATGACGTGCGCGAAGGACTGATCGCCATCATTTCCGTTCGCTTGAAGGAGCCGCAGTTCGAAGGCCAGACGAAGAGCAAACTTGGCAACGCAGAAATGAAGACCGTCGTGGAAACAGCAGTGAACGAAAAATTCGCAGAGTTTTTGGAGGAGCATCCATCCGATGGTCGTGGGATCATCAATAAATGCCTCCTTGCAGCCCGCGCCCGCGTCGCAGCCCGCGCAGCCCGTGATGCCGTGATCCGCAAGGGTGCGCTGGAAGGAATGACACTTCCAGGAAAGTTGGCAGACTGCAGTTCGAAGGACCCAAGCCAGAGTGAACTGTACATCGTGGAGGGAGATTCCGCCGGAGGTTCTGCAAAGCAGGGTCGCAACCGCGAGTTCCAGGCAATACTTCCGCTTCGTGGAAAGATCCTCAACGTGGAACAGGCGCGACTGGATAAAATGCTTGCAAATAACGAAATTAAATCACTCATCATTGCGATGGGCGTGGGCATTGGGGAAGTGAAGGACATCACGAAGCTTCGTTACCACCGTATCGTGATCATGACCGATGCCGACGTGGACGGTGCGCACATTCGTACGCTTTTGCTCACATTCTTCTTTCGATATTTCCCTGAGCTCATCGATTCCGGTTTCCTGTACATTGCGCAGCCGCCACTCTTCAAAATTGCTCGCGGCAAGGAATCACAGTATGCCTTTGATGAGA
>CAZEUQ010000133.1:0-1781 GCA_964515125.1 uncultured Candidatus Peribacteria bacterium | reverse complement strand
TTAAAGAGCAATTCGCGGAGACTAAAGTACCAATCTCCGCTGACATTTTTGGCATGGTCACTACCAACCCTGATGATCTTAATATTGGCCAGTTGTTGGAGGATGCCGCCGTTAACTTTGATTACATTGCGCCGATGGTCTATCCGTCGCACTATCCTACTGGATTCCGCGGTTACAAAAATCCCGCCACCGTGCCCTATGAGATTATTAAATACTCGATGGATGAGGCAGTGAAGCGCTTGCAGGCCATTAATGTTCCCATTAGCAAGCTACGACCTTGGCTCCAAGACTTTAATTTGGGCGCCACCTATACGGCGGATTTAATTAGAAAAGAAAAGCAAGCAGTGTACGATGCTGGTCTCGACTCGTGGATGATGTGGGCGCCGTCGAATCGGTATACGGCAGGGGCGTTGGATTAATCACCCTTTTGTGTTATGGTGGCGCGAGGTTTGGTGCCTAGAAAAGAGGTTAAGTGAAGAAGGAAACGGCCGCAAGTTGTTATGAAATAACCGTCACCGCCTTTCGCCTAGCTTGGCCGCGACGCGGGTTATCGCGGAGTTGCCGACTGGTCGCCAGGGATTTGTTGAAGTATTTACGTAAGTACAAAAGAGCGATGGAGAAAAAACCCAAGTAAACCCCGTCTACCAAGGCGGGGTTGGATTTTGAATAAAAAAAGCGGGGCCCGTCGACCCCGCCTACCACGTTGGCGAATGACACCCTTGATCCTTATCACAATGACTGCGCACAGGACAGCAGGGTGTCTCTTTATATGGATATTCTGATGTCGCCAATCACCTGCATTGGAATGTGCGCGATGGGCTTCTTGTCTAGAGCTATATTAACACAAGAGAAGGGAAAAGCAAGGCCGTGAGGCGGGGGCGAAGTGGTGGAGATGGGCGGAATCGAACCGCCGTGCAACTGACTTCACGTCTTGTTCTACAAGTGTAGTCTGTTTACGCTGCTTATTACGGCAGCTTTCAGTCTAAGCGATGCGGAACAGACAAAAGTCGCTCAGACCTAACCCCTTAACGCCCGAAGACGCTTCGTTACTATCTCGAGGTGGCGATAGTGACTAGTCTAAATAATATGACACGAGCCAAGACCTCTTTAGACCAAGACCATGGTCGCGCTGCCTTAAGCTAAAGCGAAAGACAGAGGGAAGTATGGCGAAGCCACACGACCCTTAGCAGATGAGTTTACACTTATCTGGTTGCCAGTAGTTTGACGAGGTGCTGACGAGCTCGACTTGCCCAAGAGAGTGATTAACCAGCTGTCTAAGCCGATCATCCCCATATTAAAACTGACTTTTCAAAGTGCGATCAATCTGTCGTTTGCTGTCGCGTTTCTTAATGTGTTCGCGTTTGTCGTATTTTTTACGACCGCGCGCTACGGCAATGGTTAACTTAACTTTGCCATTTTTATTATATACTGAAATGGGTACAATTGTCAAACCTCGTTCATTGGCGCTACCGGCTAATTGGCCCAACTCCTTCTTGGTAAGCAATAATTTAATCTCGCGATTTTTATCATAATCTGCTGGGGTGTTATTGGTTTGGTAAGGGAAGATGCTGGCGCCAATGAGAAACGCTTCATTGTTGCGCAAGATGATCCGGGCGCCGACAATGCTCGCTTGTCCGGCTTTCAACGCCTTAACCTCAAAGCCAAGCAGTTCTAAACCGGCCTCGTATTTCTCCACGAGGTCGTAGTTAATACCGGCCTTTTGATTTGTTTTTATCGCTTTCATTAGGAAGTTTTCAAACGAGTTATCTGCACGGACTGGA
>CAZEUQ010000132.1:0-1904 GCA_964515125.1 uncultured Candidatus Peribacteria bacterium | reverse complement strand
CATCTGTAAGGTAAATGCAATTATCGTAGGTTTTACTCATCTTTCTGCCATCCGTACCCTCCAATAATTTTACGGTGAGCACAAACTTCTCACGTTTTCCGTACGCTTTCTGGAGCGTGCGCCCCGCAAGCATGTTGAAGTATTGGTCATTCCCGCCCAGTTCGCAGTCAACATCCAACATGACGGAATCGTACCCAACAAGCAGCGGGTAGAGGAATTCCACGACACTGATGGGATTTCCATCCTTCATCCTCTTTTCGAACATATCACGTTCCAACATTTGTTGGACGGTAAAATGGCTCGCAAGTTCCATCATCTTCTTCCCGTCAATCTTCTTGAGCCACTCATGGTTGTAGCGGATCTCCAATTTTTTCATGTCCAGGATCAGTTTTGCCTGGTCGATGTATGTCTCGAAGTTTTGCTGCACCTGCTCTTCTGTGAGTGGAGCACGGAGTGCATCACGCCCTGAAGGATCACCGATCATGGCGGTAAAACTTCCAATGATAAGGATGACATCATGGCCTGCATCCTGAAAAGCGCGCATTTTCCGAAGTGGCACAGAGTGCCCTAAATGCAGTTTTGCGCCTGTTGGATCGATCCCCAGGTACACACGTAGCTTCTTTCCGCTCTTCAATTTCTCTTCCGCAAGCTTGAGAGGGGTCACATTGCTTACCGCGCGGGTCAGAAGTTCTGATGATTGGGTAGCCATACGCCCCTAGCGTACGGCATAGTGCAGGTATGCAGCAAACGTCATGGACAGCTTTTTCATCGGGCCGCTTAGATGCATTCCTTGCCGAGCAGGAAGGGATGAAAAGCCGCGTACGCGCAAAAGAACTTATTGAGAATGGCTTTGTTCGGGTGAATGGGCGGACAGTGAGAAAACCAGCGCACATGGTGGAGGTAGATGATGTCGTCATGATTCTTGCCGATGAGAATGTTTCTATTACGGATGAGCGTATTGCACCGGCGGACCTGCATCTTCCTGTCTTGTTTGAAGATGATGCGTGCATTGTGATGAACAAACCTGCCGACATCAGCGTGCATCCTGCACCGGGAATAAAGAATGAACCGACGATCCTGCACGGTGCGGCGTTTCTTTTCCAAAAACGCAAGCTCCCCTTCTCCGCGGCGGAAGTTCTTGTGCATCGATTAGATAAGGAAACGACGGGATGTCTTTTACTTGCAAAAAACCCTGAAGCGCATCTTGCATTACAACGGCAATTCCAGGATCGAACAGTAAAAAAAACATACCTCGCACTTGTTCCAGGCGTACCGCGACTCCCGAAGGCGATTATTGATGCATCCATCGGGCGTGACCCAGGGCACCGAACACGGATGAGCGTGCACCGCACACGGTCTTCGCGCGAAGCAAAAACGGGATACGCAGTTCTTGCCTCTTCGAAGGATGCTTCGCTCCTCGCATGCGATCTCTTCACCGGGCGCACACACCAAATCCGTGTCCATTTAAAATCCATTGGGCATCCCGTGCTTGGCGACCCCACCTACCACTCCCCTGCCTCGGAAAAATTCTCCGCAAAAAACAACATCCACCATTTGTGTCTCCATGCGTGGAAACTTTCGTTTGAATCGCCCGCAGGAAAGAAGACGATTGAAGTCGAGGCAGATCTGCCCAATGACTTCAAGAAAACTTCAAAAAAACTTGGGATCCCTTGCTAATCGCTACGCGCTATCCGCTATTGCCCCGCCTTGGGCGTATAGATGATGACGTACTGGAGTGAATCAAGGATCTTCCCTTCTTTGTTGCGCGTCACGATCGTGTACGTATTTCTACCTGGGCGCAACGTGCCGTACTTTGTGGATGCGTAGTAATTCCAGAAATCTTTTCCTGGTGTATAGAGCGAAAGCTTATAGCCGTTTACCGAAACGGAATCCGTCACGGTTGG
>CAZEUQ010000131.1:0-1960 GCA_964515125.1 uncultured Candidatus Peribacteria bacterium | reverse complement strand
ATGCAATGCCGAGAACGCATGTTCGTCGCAAGAACCATAAACGATGATGGCGCAATACAAGATGAACTCTACCTTGCTCAATGGTATGAAAAGCGGCTGCAAGGAATATTGAATCAAGCGCCGGACATTTCCAGCGTCCGCATGTTGAATGATCGCGTAAACGGACGTATTGCGATATGCACCCAGCTCACACATCACCTGTATGCCATGGATCTTTCCGAGGAACAGCAAACGTCTCTGAAGGCACTGTTACAAGAAGCGCAGTTCCTTGCACATCATTCCAATATGGACGCACTATTAAGCAAGTCCAACGGAATGCAGTAGAGTTGCTCGTTCTTGTGCAGTCAGAGAACGCACCTTTCCACTTCCTAAGGTTGCATCCTCAAGCGTCATAATTCTCACACGTTTGAGCTCTTTCACGGTATAGCCAAGGTCCTGGCACATGCGGCGGATCTGGCGGTTGCGCCCTTCGGTAAGAACTAAGCGGAATGTGGTAGGACTGATACGCATGATTTTGGCTGGCTTTGTCTGCTTTCCTTTCAGGATGATGCCTCGTTCGATGTGCTTTAAGGACATCGCAGGGATGGAACGATCGACCGTGACTTCATACTCTTTTTCATGATCGAACTTTGGATGCGTGAGGCGATACGCAAGGACGCCGTCGTTCGTGAAGAGGAGCAGTCCGGAGGAATCTTTATCGAGCCTACCAACAGGAAAGATTTTTCCCTTTAGATCTTCTGGCAAAAGGTCTCGTACTGTCTTCTCTTGGAATTTGGTACTTGGCGCTTGAACTTTTGTTTGGCATTTGGCCTTTGGCATTTGGTCTTTTTTGGTGACATTGCTCGTCTCCACCCCGACCGGTTTATGCATGGCAAAATACAGCATTTCCTGCCGTTCTGAGAGGACTTTGCCGTCTACTTCAATGGTATCCCTCAAAGGGTCCGCCTTCTCGCCCAACGATGCCGTTTTGCCGTTTACTTTCACAAGCCCCTGCGTGATGTATTCCTCTGCTTTCCTGCGGGACGCAATGCCGCGGGCAGAGAGAATTTTTTGGAGACGTTCGAGCATGACCAAAGTGTACCCGAAAGCGCATTTCATTCATGAATAGCTAATCTACATTCTGATCAAGAAACTTCCTCAACGCATCCACATGTTCTTCGTGCTGCTCAATTGTTGGAGCGAAGTCTCGCGAAAGTCCATCTCCTTCAACGGGTACATCGCGTACGTCTAGCTCAAGAGTCTCAGATCGCATGTGATTATCAATTTCTTGCATAGGAAAGGTGGGAAAAAGTAGATGTACTTTACACATAAAATTATATTTGTCAATTTATCTCATGTTCTCTAAAAGCCTCTTTGTTGCCGCTTCTACGTCATCCCACACACTTCGACACTGCTGAGAAACGCTAGAAACATGCTGTTCCTGCTGGCACGACATATGCAAAAACGAATCTTCAGCGTGCACCGCGTTTTCTTCTGTTGCCGTACCACAATCCACGGATGACATCGCGCAAGACTGTAACGTCATACAAAAAAGATGCAATACAAAAAAGATCATTGTCCTGGCGTCGACCTACTCTCGCACGGGGATACCGTACTACCATCGGCGCAATCGAGCTTAACTTCCGTGTTCGGAATGGGAACGGGTGTGACCTCGATGCTAAAGACACCAAGACAATGATCTCGTTTGAAGGATCAAATAATGTCAGATGTGCGCGGAGCATATCCGCGTATCGCCTGCCAACATGTCATATGAACAGCACATTAAAAAGAATCGAATAAATGTTCGATCGCCCGTTAGTATCACTCAGCTAAGTGCATTGCTGCACGTACACTTGTGACCTATCTACCTTGTAATCTTCAAGGGGGCTTATGGGGAATACTAATCTCGAGATGAGCTTCCCGCTTAGATGCTTTCAGCGGTTATCTCGACCGAACATAGCTACCCTGCAATGCCGCTGAC
>CAZEUQ010000130.1:0-1988 GCA_964515125.1 uncultured Candidatus Peribacteria bacterium | reverse complement strand
GACAGCATGTCCTTGCGCAACAAGTTCTTCCGCGAGGGATGCCGCATACATGGAAGGCCCACCAATATCGGGCGGATAGATGCCAGTAGCGAGGATAATTTTCATAAATTATGCGTATTTCTTTCTATACCACTCCACCGTTGTTTTCAGCCCCTCCTCAAAGCCAACCTTTGGCTTCCATCCGAGGTTTCTGATGGCAGAGGAATCGATAGCATAGCGCCAATCGTGGCCAGGACGATCTTGTACAAACGTGATGAGATCGGCTGATGCGCCAAGAAGATCCAGAAGAGCTTTTGCAACAACAATGTTTTCCTTTTCACTGTCTGCCGAAATATTAACGATGTGTCCGCTTCCAATTCTTTCATCGTGGAACATCCACGAAGTCGCAAGAATAATTTCCAATGCATCACAGTGATCCGTCACATACAGCCAATCCCGCTTGTTCTTTCCTTGCGCGTAAAGAGGAACGGGTTTTTTCTGCAGTGCATTGCGGATGATGGTCGGGATGAGCTTTTCATTCGCCTGGTGGGGGCCAAAGTTATTTGTACAACGCGAAATACAGGCGGGAATGCCATACGTACGCATGGCCGCAATGACAAGGAGCTCCCCTGCTGCCTTGCTGGCCGCATACGGTGAGCTTGGCGTGAGAGCGTCTCCAACTTGGTAAGGAGGATCTGCATCATCCAGATCTCCATACACTTCATCGGTCGAGATATGAAGTAGTTTCAGTCCCGGATGACTCTTACAGACTTCGATGATGCTCTGCACACCAATGATGTTGGTATGAAGAAACGGTGATGCATCGGAAATGGAATTATCGACATGGGACTCCGCTGCAAAGTTGATGATGATATCGATAGCATGGTCATCGACGATCTTCGAGACGAGTGCTTGATCGGCAATATCTCCCTCCATAAAGGTGATCTTCGTTGAAACAGGATCGAGGAACGATCGATCTGCTGCATACGTGAGCTTATCCAAAACTACGACATGATCTTTGGGGAAATTCCCCACATGCCGGAGCACAAAGTGTGACCCTATAAAGCCTGCCGCCCCTGTTACCAGCAGATTCATGCGCATATCCTATCAGATATATGCCAGAAAGTGGCTTTGGCCTGAAAGCTAAAGCCTATAAGCTGTAGGCCATGAAAGGCGTTCTTATTTGCGGCGGCTCCGGAACGAGGCTTCGTCCTCTCACAGAAATTACGAACAAGTCTCTGTTACCGGTCTACGATAAGCCCCTGATTCACTATCCTCTCGAAATCTTGCTCAAGGCAGGAATCAAAGAAATTGCGATCATTACGGGCCCCGAGCATATGGATCAGATGAAAAAATATTTGGGCTCGGGGGAACACTTTGGCTGTACGTTTTCGTTTGCGATCCAGGAAAAGCCTGCAGGCATCGCTCAAGCACTGGGACTCGCGGAAACATTCGCACAAGGTGAGAAAGTCTGTGCGCTACTTGGAGACAATGTTTTCTTCGATGATCTCACGCCTGCAATCACATCCTTCAAAACGGGGGGTCACCTGTTTATTAAAGAAGTGAATGATCCTGAACGATTCGGTGTTGTCGAATTGGATGCAAACCAGTCAGCCAGTCAGCCAGTCAACGTTCTTTCCATTGAAGAGAAACCCACAAAGCCAAAGAGCAACATGATTGCCACTGGCTGCTATCTTTTTGATGAACAATGTTTTGATGTGATTAAAAACTTGAAGCCCTCTGCACGAGGAGAATTGGAAATTACCGACGTGAGCGCATGGTATCTCGAGCAACATCAGCTTACAGCCACCATTCTTCAGAATGAATGGATTGATGCAGGAACATTTGACAGTCTGCATCGTGCCTCTTGCCTCGTAAAAGAGAGAATAGCCACTTGATCATGAGAGCCGTACCCTTCATGATGTCTCCCCATGCGGAACGTCATTTTGACCGATGAACAAGGGCACGATTGCGGAGAAATGGAAATTTGGGAAGCGCATAAAGGTGAT
>CAZEUQ010000129.1:0-2088 GCA_964515125.1 uncultured Candidatus Peribacteria bacterium | reverse complement strand
CAATGACATTCCATAATCCACTCTCAAAAGAAGAAATCCACCTCAAGCACATTCCCGATCCCGAAAAATATGCCCTGATATTGCGGCGCGCACTCGAAGACGTGTCCGGTGCTGACGAGAAAATCGTGCCCAAACGATAGGTCATCGCATGGCGCGTTTCGTGAGTATGTACTCCACAATCTGACTGCACACGACTGCCGACGTAAGAAGGCTGAGATAGACGGCAAGCATTGTTGCGAATCCCCACGGCAATTCCGTCTTCAGCATGGCAATGAGAAAAACACTGTACCAGGAACAAATGGAAATACTGCCCAGTGCAAAAGCAAGACGGTGCCAGTTACGCCCCATTTTTCCGTGCTCACGCAGGTTGAGAAGCATGAGGTACGGTGCGATAAAAATATGCAATGCAATGCCATTCACAAGAAGCACAGCGGCGGCTATGGCTTTCACAAGAAACATCGGCGATGCATTGAATCGAGCGCTTTCCGGGAGGTACAACATCGCGCCGGAGAGCGTGATAATAAACATGACGGTCAGGATGAGATTTTTCAGAACGTGCAGAACCTCTTCCTCTTTTTTGGATACTTTGTAGTCTTTAAGGAACCGAAAGAAAAGTACGTCCGAAACCGTCGCGCCGCCCAAGCCGATTGCCATGGAGAGCACATGAAGCGTAAGAAGCGGAGTGCGATATGCCGTGAGGAGTGCCAATGTGTCGTTCCAGTTCATCGCAAGGATTATACAGCACCGTCTGTCATCCTCTTGATTGATTTTCCTTCAAGGAGTTCTACTATGTGCCCATATGCGCACCACTTCCTCTCTTCTCCTCGTTTCCCTTCTCCTGTCCGTTACCGTACCATTCGCGGAGGCCGCGCCGACGCGTGTCCCCGCACAAAAAGGGTTGGCGGAGTACTGTATGTGGATCAAGCTTGCTCTCAAGAAGGGTGAGTCCGTGCAGCCAAGCCCGGAGAACGAGAACAAATTTGCCTTGAGCATCGACATGCTCACAAAGGGTAGTGCCCTCTGTGATGCAATGCTCGCAACGTCGTCGCCGGCAGCAGTGCCCTCCGCGCAGACGAACAACGGTCAGCGAGGAATGCTAGGGTACTGCTTCCTCATTCAAACCGCTCTCAAGAAAGGCGCATCTGTTGTTCCCAATGAAGAAAACATGGACAGGTTCAACCTCAGCATCGACGTACTCACAAAAGCCGACGCGCTCTGCGATGCGATGCTCACGCCCGCTCCATCCCCGCTGCTGCAAAAAGGATTGTTCGCGTACTGTCTGCTGATCGACCTGGCTCTAAAAGCCAGTGAGACGGTTCTGCCAAGCGAGGAAAATCAGGGCAAGCTGGATGCAACGGTGGACCTCCTGAAGAAAGCTTCCGCCATCTGCGCTACCATGCAAACGAAAAATGTTGCGCCGTAGGCTTCATTTTTTAAAAAGATGATCTCTCGCTGTATCCTACTTTGTGATGCGCCCCCCGTGTCTTCGCATTGGCATCATTGTCGCTCTCGCGCTTCTTGTTGTGTGTCCGGCGTCAAAGGTCTCGGCAATCGGCGGTGCGTGCTCTCTCAAGGCATACTGGAAATTCGATCTCTATGAAGGAACTGTTCTGGATGCGACCGGAAACGGATTTCAAGGCACGAAAACTGGGGATCTGACACTCTCGACGGATGTTCCGACGACAGGCTTCATTAATCCTTACAGCTTTTCCTTCAATGGCGTCAGCACATACATCACCGTCGATCGTCCCGTGGAAGATGATTTCACCATTTGCGCATGGATCAAAACAAGCGCGCCGGGAGCAGGCGTAGCGCAGCGGCATTGGGACAGCATGGCTATTGCACATTCGGAAACGGCATTCATCGACGATGATTTCGGCTTCGGCGTGGACGCCGATGGCAACCTCATGTTCGGCGACGGCGACGGCGTTTTCGATTACGCCATTCACGGTTCCACAAGCGTGAACACGGGGGCATGGACGCACGCATGTGCCACACGCATCCGGTCGAGCGGCTCCATGCGCGTCTATGTAAACGGAGCACTCGATGGATCGGGTTCTGGTTCCACCACGTCACTCGATAGCAACC
>CAZEUQ010000128.1:0-2110 GCA_964515125.1 uncultured Candidatus Peribacteria bacterium | reverse complement strand
ATATTCTTAATTCTTGATTCAAAATTCTTGATTCTTCTTTGAAGACATTAAAGCTTTCACAAATTTCATCGAAGCCAACAATGGAGCCCGCTCCCACTCCTTGGACGCATCACATTTCAGAAACTATTTCATCCCCCTTCCGGGGTACTTTTCACCTTTCCCTCACGGTACTATCCGCTATTGATCTTTGTACCTGTTTAGCCTTGGATGGTGGTCCACCCAGATTCGGGCCGGATTTCACGTGTCCGACCTTACTTAGGAATCCTCTACCGTCCGCATCTCTTTCGTCTACGGGACTGTCACCCTCTTTGGTCGCCCTTTCCAGGGACGTTCACCTAGAGAAACGGAGTCGGATATTGAGGTCCTGCAACCCCACGTACAAGTACGTGGTTTAGGCTGTTCCCGGTTCGCTCGCCACTACTACGGGAATCTCTTTTGATTTCTTTTCCCCCGCTACTGAGATGTTTCAGTTCGCGGAGTATACCTCGTGATGCTGCTTTTAGCCTTTTCAAAGCTTTCTTTTTAAATCTCATTTCAGAAAAGAATTTGGAATTTTGAATGAAGAATCAAGAATATTCTCGATTCAAAATTCTCGATTCTTTCTTTCATGCTTGTAAGGATAAAAACAGCACCACGTCTTGAGTCATTCCACTCAAGGGGTTTCCCCATTCGGAGATCTTCGGCTCATAGCGCCTGCCTAGCGGCTGACCGAAGCTTATCGTAGCTGGCCACGTCCTTCATCGGAGTACAAAGTCGAGGCATCCGTGTGATGCGTGTAAGTAACATTTATTCGGTTATTTTGGTGTCCTTCTTCTCCATTCGGAGAAGAAAGGATGCTCCACTTGCATAGAGCAAAATTGTGCTGTTCACGTGTCATGAGGCAGGCGGTACGCATATACGAACCGCTGCGTTCATTACACATGAACTCAATCATGTTTATAATCATTTGATCTTCGGCCTGTGTTTTCAAAGATCCATGATGGAACCAACACCCGAGCCCTTCGACTCACTGCTTTTAGCAGATGGTCGCTTCCACCTTCGCTCCTGTCGGAGCTTCGGTGGACAGGCAGAGTTGTTTGCGATGCAAACAAAAAACGGGTGGCTGGCGCACACCCGTAGAATCAGAAACTTCCTCGCCTTGCGGCGGGTCTGACCCTACGGTTGTGCACAAGTTTCCATGCGGGACAGGATTTTGCCCGACGGAATGGAGTGGGTCAAGGAAAAAGAGAGGGATTTTGGGAGGAAATAGAGGAAATAAGGCAAGACAGGAAAAGATGATAAGAGAGCCTCTTTTCTTGCCTTATTCCTTTTTTGCTTCTGACAACAAAAGAGCCCCGTCTCTGGAGCCCTTTTCCTATTATTCTCTTACTCTCTTCTCACGCATCCTCCATCGCTTCCTCACTCACGGATTCTCGTATTTCTTCTTCCTGTGAGGCGCCACCGTCTACCTTCCCTTCTTCAACTTCTGCGATCAGTTCCTCTTCATCCTCTTCGTCGAGATCAAGATCCGAAATTTTATCGTCCGCAGGAAGGAGAACATCCTCGGCAGCCTCTTGATCGAAACGCGTCGTGAGTTTTACTTTTTCGACGTCTGCTTCATCCGCCGATGCAATGTATTCCGGTGGCTTCACTTCATCTTTGAATTTGAGCAGATCAACTTTGAGTCCTAGTGATTGCAATTCTTTCACAAGCACGTTGAACGATTCCGGCGTCGATGGCTTTTTGATGGCCTCTCCCTTTACGATGGACTCGTATGCTTTGCTGCGGCCAACTACATCGTCAGACTTGATGGTCAGCATTTCCTGCAACACATGCGCCGCGCCGTAGGCTTCCAATGCCCACACTTCCATTTCTCCAAAGCGTTGACCGCCGTGTTGTGCCTTTCCTCCCAGTGGCTGCTGCGTGACGAGAGAGTAAGGACCCACAGAACGTGCGTGGATTTTGTCTTCCACCAAGTGGAGAAGTTTAAGCATGTACACCTGACCAACGGTTGTCTGTTGGCCAAACGGTTCGCCGGTGCGACCATCGAAGAGCTGCACCTTGCCACTTTCGGGAAGGCCTGCATATTTCAGATATCCTGTAATTTGTTCTGTCGAGATTCCATTGAGCG
>CAZEUQ010000127.1:0-2127 GCA_964515125.1 uncultured Candidatus Peribacteria bacterium | reverse complement strand
GAAATCCTCTTAGTATAGCACATTTTCTTGGCTTCAGGAAGGGCTCAATCCTTTATTCTCTGGGTAAAACGTGCGACTCTCCTCTGCGATGCTCTGGCAGATGGACTTTTGGGCTTCAGTTAAGGCTTTACAAGCCTCTAAGGAAAAATCCGGTGCGGCATCGTGAACAACGAGATAACTTGTCGCTCCCTCGGTACATGCCTTTAGGACAAATCCCTCCCGTGTCGCACAGAGATCAAACGCAAAAGGTGAAATTCCATAGCCGCTCCTGCCCGAATGATGCGTTACGATCTATCGATTACCGCGACCGCAGAGGGGTGCTGCTACAACAAAAAGGAGATTATTTTTTTGATGAGCAGTGGCCGTCCCTGGACGCGGCCGTTATAAGTCCAAATCCCCTGCAATGCCCTTCATCGCATCCAGCGTGATTTGAATGAATTCATCCAGAGGAATGTTCAACAGTTCCTCACACTTCTTGATCTGCTCACGGTCCACCTGCGCCGCGAACGCTTTATCTTTCAATTTCTTCTTCACGCTGCTGAGCTCGACATCGGCAATTTTCTTGCTCGGTCGTACGAGCGTGACCGCGATGATGAATCCTGTCAGTTCATCGACACAGTACAGGCACTTTCGAAGCATGGAATCGAGGGGGTACTCCTCTCCATACATCGACGCATAGTGCGAACGAATATCTGCAAGAAGTTCGCTTGGCGCCTTGATGGTTGCAAGCATCTGTTCCAACGTAGTACCACAGTGCTGCTCCCAATCTTTTTCCAAGTGATCCCAATCCAGGTCATGAAGCATCCCTGCGACGCGCCATGTCTGCTCATCGCCACCAAACTTTTTTGCGAGCATGGCCATCGCTTCTCCCGTTGCGAGAAGGTGTGCTTTCATCTGGACGGCGTGGGTTTCGAGAAGGCTGTGGGCAGCGGGAAGGAGGTGGCCGTAGGAGGCGTGCTGAAGTTGGGCGGGTTGATTGGTTGATTGGTTGATTGGCCTGCCCACCGAAGTCCCCGAAGGGCCGTAGGTGGGTTTCATAAGGGGAAACAGCACCACATCCCGCAGGTTTTCCTGTTGCGTCAGGAGCGCCACGATACGATCGATGCCCATGCCCCAGCCGGAGCAGGGTGGGCAGCCATATTCCAGTGCCATCACAAATTCCTCATCCTTCCCATGTGCATCACTGTCGCCCCTCTTCTTCGCTTTTGCCTGTTCTTCAAAACGTGAACGCTGATCGACGGGATCCACAAGTTCACTGTAGGCATTCACAATTTCCCACCCTCCTACCACAAGCTGGAAACGGTCGGTGATCTCCGGATTCTCATCATTCCTGCGTGCGAGTGGAGAAAGATCGATCGGATGATTCGTGATGAATGTTGGTTTGACGATCTTGGGCCGACTGACCTTTTTATATAATTGGTCGATCAAATTCCCACGACCAAGGGTTTTTACATCGACTTCCAATTCGATCTTTTTGGCTTTCATAAGGGCTCGAAGATCATCCGCGCTCTGTGCGGCATCGATGTCGATCCCCGCATCGCGCTTGATTGCATCGGCGAGAGAGATGACATCCCATGATCCCGAAAAATCGACTTCCTTGAGGGCTCCGTCGCGTCCCGGAATTGTTGTTTTGGTCGACCCCGTGACCTTTAGAAGCACCTCACGGAGCATCATCTCGGTAAATGTGATGTTGTCCTGAAAATCCCAGTAACTTGCGTAATGTTCGCACATGGTGAATTCCTGCAGATGGCTTGGGTCCATCCCTTCATTGCGGAAGACGGGGCCAATGGAATAAGTCCTGTCGAGCCCTCCAACAAGCGCTTCTTTTTGATGTGTCTCGAGCGCAATTCTTAAAAAGACATCCAAATCGAGAGCTTCGTGATGTGTGCGGAACGGAGTTGCGAGCGCGCCGGAGGCGCTATTCACAAGAACGGGAAGATCGACTTCGAGAAATCCGTTCGCCCAGTAGAACTCCCGAAGAGCCCTGATGAATGCGGAACGCAGGAGAAAACGATCCATTGTTTCTCTGTTACTCATCATATCGAGGTATCGCTGACGGTAGGCGGTCTCGCGATCGGCAATGCCGTGCCATTTTTCCGGCGGCTGCCGCAGAGCTTTCGTGAGCAT
>CAZEUQ010000126.1:0-2181 GCA_964515125.1 uncultured Candidatus Peribacteria bacterium | reverse complement strand
TCACTGAGTACTCTGTTGCGTGATACGAAGAAATCATTTTTTCTCCGCAAAGATGATTTCCTGATCTTCATCCTCATCGGAACAATTGTTTTTGGCTTGACCTCCGGTGCCATGGAAATGAAACGGGGCATGATCCATAAGGAACTGGCACAGGAACTCGGTCTCGATGAAAAAGCGGCAGAGAATCTCTATGACCAACACCAACGAAGCTGGATGCGCGAAGACAAAAGTGATCCTCTCCTTGCTGCACTTCAGCAAAAAGGTATCGATCCTGCGATCTACCTCATGCAACTTGAGCAAAGGCGGATGGCAGGCGAAGGCATTCTTGGGCTTGCAACGCTTCTTCTAAGCATTATCGTTGGTCCATGGATTTACGCTTCCTACATTCTGCTTGCTATAAATCACAAGAAATCCTGGAAAGCCACAGGCCGTGAAGCATGGAAAAAAGTTCTCACTGTTCTGGGTATTGGTATTTTGAATGGTCTTATTTTTCTGGGCGCACTCATACCTGCTAGCCTCTTCTTCTTGATACACCCCATTTTGGGTGCCCTTGGCCTTCTCGCCTGGTTTCTTTTCCTCGGCATTCTTGCACCGCGTCTCTACCTCGCACCAATTATTGCAGTCATCGAAAATAAAAAAGCGATGGCCGCATGGAAAATGACATACAAAGCGACAAACCGCTATTGGGGAAAAATCTTTGGGAATTGCATTGTTTTCTCTCTTCTTGCTTTTCTGGTTCTCATCGTCTCGATGATAGTTCTCGGCATTGTAAATGCCATCTTCTCGTCCATTGCGCCTCTCCTTGGTCTTATCGTCTTTTCACTCTGTCTGACGTTTGTGCAGCAATGCTTAATGGCATACAGCATAACGTTTGCCACCAAATTGACAGAAACGATTCTCGCTCATCCGCGGAAATCGTAATCATCGGGCGCGTGCCGATGCAACCTCAACAATCTTCCTCATCTGTTCTGCGTCCAGAGACGCCGCGCCGATGAGGCCTCCGTCGATGTTCGCTTGAGAGAAAAGTGCCTCCGCGTTCGTCGCTTTAAGGGAACCTCCGTAGAGGATCCTTGTCGATTCTCGCTTATCAGACGGCAAGAGTGAACGGAGAAACGAGTGTGTTTCTTCTGCCTCGCGTGCGCTCATTGCTTCTTTCTTTGTGTCCCCTTTGCTGATGGCCCATACAGGCTCGTAGGCGAGCGTGATGTCGGATTCCAACGGAAGATTCTTGAGCTGATGCCGCAAGACGGCTTCCTGCTTCTTTGCATGACGTTCCTCGGCTGTTTCGCCAATGCAGATGATGGGGTGCATCCCCGCTTCCAGTGCCGCAATCGCTTGGGCAGCAATCATTTCATCTGTTTCTCCGTAGTGCATGCGCCTGTCGGAATGCCCACACAGGACATAGCGACACCCTACTTGTTTGAGCATGTTCATGGAGACATCTCCCGTAAATGCACCGGACTTCTCCGCACGTCCGCACTGTGCACCCGTGATGAGCCGTGCTGCGATGCAGGATGGAATATCCAGGAATGACGGGAAAACGACAACATCGACATTCGCTCTCTCACGGTATGGATTGTCCTCACCCTGATCCAGCGCCTCTTTGGGAGGAACATTCATTTTCCAATTGCAGGCGATCAATGGTCGACGCATATGCCAAGATTACAGAAAAAAAATCGAAAGACGAAGGAGTAATTGCGCAGGACCGCAGCCGCGACGCCGCGTCACGGCCAGCGATTGAAGATCGCTGTACAACGAATAAACAAATATACGATCTCTCCGATCGAGCATTTCCTCATGTACACTATGTTCGATGAATCCTACCCGCATCGTCCTCGGCACCGACCACGCTGGCTACCTTTTAAAAGAAGCCGTAAAGAAATATCTGGAGCAAAAAAAGATGGATGTTGTAGATGTTGGAACATTTTCCGAGGAGAGCTGTGATTATCCTCCGATTATAGAAAAGGCTTGCGCAGCGGTGAAAGAATATGGATGTATGGGCATTATTTTTGGAGGAAGCGGTAATGGCGAAGCCATGGTGGCAAACAAGTGTGCGGGCATCCGCTGCGCTCGCTGCGTGAGCGTGTGGGATGCGGAGATGGCACGCGCGCACAACGATGCAAACGTGATGAGCCTGGCGGGACGAGTGACAAAACCGGAGGATGTTGGCCCGATTGTGGA
>CAZEUQ010000125.1:0-2261 GCA_964515125.1 uncultured Candidatus Peribacteria bacterium | reverse complement strand
CGTTCGATTTGGGAATGAACGAGAACCATGCTCGAAACCCACCCATGAGCACGTTAAGAGGTAGCAGTACATACCACAACAGCCCATCTGCCATGTGTGCGCGTGCAAAGAGTTTTTGGTACCACGGCAGATGTTTGGAGAGCCCCGATGTGAGAAGTGGCAGGAATTTCAGTGCACGACGACGATATTTCCCATCCATCGGCACAAACGTGACTTGAATGTGTCCACGCATAGCAGGGTGCGGATAGCGCACGAGTGTCGACGTGATGCCCGCAATGGAGTCGATATTCTGCCGACTCAAAAGGTCATCAAATTGAGGATGACGTTTGATGGGAAAAACCTCGGGATCCGTTAACTGAAGGTCCGTCGCAACGACACATTCGTTTTGCGCGGGTGCAAACAGATCGACGGGGACTTCTTCAATGTCGGCATCAGGGTAATGCGCATACATCTGACTTTCGACAATCGCAGCCCCTTTCCTACTCGCACGAACATAGAACGCAATTTTTCCCTCGTACATGCCTATTTCCAGACTCACGTTTTTATCTGTCCCAGACAGTGAATGCATGGCTGCGACGACCGGCTCCATCATGAGAGGACCTCGTTTTGCCGTCGTTTCTTCATCATGCGGCAAGCTGGGCCGGATTCGTAGAAGCACAGTAGAGTCGGATGCAAAGACCATGGGGCTAGTCGAGAAGTTTGGAAACAAGATCTAAGGCAACGGTATTGAAGCCGTAATCCATACGGTGCGGACCCAAAATACCAATGACACCTTTTTCACCACGGATCGTATATTGTTTTACAAGAAGTCCACAGCTCTGTATTTGCGGAAGCACATGCTCATCGCCAATGTAGTAGCGAATGGTTTCGTCAATCTGTAAATCGGAGAGAATATCCGTCAGTCTGTTCTCCAATACTTCCACTACGGTGGAAGCAAGCACAGGATTCACCTGAAACTCCGGTTGCTTGAGTACATTGGCAAGGCCGAGATAGTAGACACGCTCGCGATGCGGCACCGCCGCAAAGCTAACGTTTGGCATCATGCGTGCAAGGAGTGCGACGCTGTCATAGACACGCTCCTGATCCTTCCGTTGCATGTATTGTTGCTTGAGTGTCTCAAATCTGTTTCGCACTGCACGTTCATGTGCGGTCGGCTTCATGAATTCTGTGATGTAGAGCCTATAGCCCTTGGCCGTCGGGATCCTCCCGGCAGAAATGTGTGGTTGCTCTAAAAAGCCCTCTTCTTCCAGAGAGGACATTTCGGAACGGATGGTGGCAGACGAGAGCGAAAAATCCCCCGCCTCCAGAAGTCGCTTGGAGCCGACCGGCAATGCTGTCTGTATGAATTGGTCGATAATAGCCGCAAGGAGCTTCGCTTGGCGCTGATTCATGCACACGTAGTATAGCACTCTTCATACGGGAGTGCTATTTACCATCGGGAGCGCAGGTGTGCACACCTGCGCTGCTGCACAACAAAAAACCTCTTAAACCGCGCACTCCTGCTATTTCTTCTTCACCTTCACCTTTGGTTTCTTTGCAGCCTTTACAGCGGCTACCTCCTCTTTCTTCTTCTTGCTGGTATCCAACATCTTCTTAAAGCGATCCACGCGGCCAGAAGCGATAACACCGCGATATTCACCTGTGTAGATAGGGTGACACTTCGAGCAGACTTCCACTTGCTGCTCCTTCACTGTCGTTGGAATCTTGTACACGGTACTGCAGGACACGCACGTCGTTTTGGCGTCCTGGAAGACCTGTGGATGGAAATTCTTCTTCATGAGCCGGGGCATTGTAGTGCACTTGGAGAGCGGGTGCAACTGCCCATTTGACACCTTCACATACAAGGAATAGAACATTTCCATGATTGCTATCGCAACGAGGCTTTCCGAAAGAAACATGCAACTGCATGGGCAATACCAGGAAGCAGAACCATCCTCAAACAAAGTGACCACTCCCCTCGAAGGGGTACAAGGAATTCGTGCAATGTGTCGAAAAGGCATCATCGCGCTGATATGTCTTGCTGGAATTATCGTCCATGGCACCAGCTTCATACGTGAATCAAAAAAAATGCGTGCGATGCCCGTAGAGGAGTATCTGGAGTTTTTCCAAAGAAATAATGCACTCCCAACAAATTCGTATTTGTACGATCTGTCTCTGGCATTGCGAAGCAATAATCCGACTCTTCTAAATGCCGGCATTCATTCGATGAATTTTGGCGCGTTCCAGCATAAGATGCTGGATGATGATGCATTATGAGTCTT
>CAZEUQ010000124.1:0-2328 GCA_964515125.1 uncultured Candidatus Peribacteria bacterium | reverse complement strand
TTGCCGTACTGCACAGCCCAGCGGAGATCTTCGATCGTTCCATAGAATAATTTATCGGCGCCGATCATTTTGCGGATTTGTTCGACGGAATGATCTGCCGCAATAAGCTCACCAAAGGTAGGGAGGTCGATACCATACGGATCTGGTGCAATGATGGGTGGTGCAGCGGATGCAAAGTAGACTTTCTTCGCGCCCGATTCCCGAACCATCTCAATAATTTTCTTTGACGTGTTTCCCCGTACGATGGAATCATCCACCAGAAGCACGTTTTGATTTCGGAATTCCAATTCAATAGGATGCAGTTTAAAGCGCAGGCTCCTCTTCCGTACGCCTTGTCCCGGCATGATGAACGTGCGTGCAATGTAGCGGTTCTTTACAAACCCCTCGCGGTAGCGCACCTTCAGTTTATCAGCCAGTCCCGCTGCGGCCGCGCGGGCGGTATCGGGAATGGGAACGACAGAATCGATCTTGATGCCAGCTTTTTGGATTTGACGTGCCAATGCCTCACCCATGCGCACGCGTGCTTTGTAGACGTTCACGCCATCAATCGTCGAGTCCGGCGCAGCCAGATACACCCACTCAAACAAGCATGGAGAGAGATTTCCTTTGACAACCTGTTTCGTATGGAGCTGGTTTTGCCGATCAATGAAAATCACTTCACCGGGCTGAACGTCTCGTACAAACTCGAAGCCGAGCGCGGGGAACGTCGTGCTCTCGGAAGCAATGATGTATTCCTCCTTCATCCCGAATCGACGTTTTCCCAGGACGAGCGGACGGATGCCGTACGGATCACGGAAGGCAACCATGCCGTGTCCTCCGATGAGCGAAATCGCGGAGTAGGCTCCTTTGCAATCTCGGAAAACCATCCTCATTGCATCAAAAATGTGTTCAGGTTTTAGCTTTTTAGGACGCTGTTTTTCAAGCGCAAGCGCAAACATATTAAGGAGCACCTCGGAGTCGGAATTGGTCGTGAGGTGACGGTAATGTTTTTCAAGGAGCATCGCACGGAGTTCCGGATAGTTCGTCAGATTACCGTTGTGCGCCAAAGAGATTCCGAATGGAACGTTCACAAAGAAAGGTTGCGATTCAAACTCACTGGAACTTCCTGCGGTGGGGTAGCGTACATGGCCGATGCCCATATTTCCTTTCAAACGCGCGAGTGATTTCATATGAAAAACATCGCGCACCATGCCGTTGGATTTTTTGAGATGAAACTGTGTGTCGTACGTCATGATGCCCGCTGCATCCTGACCCCGATGTTGCAGCACAATGAGTCCGTCATACAGATCTTGGATGACATCTTTGAAGCCGGAGACTGCAATGATGCCGCACATAGATCAGAAGGTAGAAGGTAGAAGGTAGAAGGCAGATGCTGCAAAGCACGACCTTCCGTAAGAACTCCGAAAGGCCGCAAGAGTATGGGTCACACTTCCCATGCGTTTAGCATAGAGGAAAGCGAGCAAAGCGCAAGATGCGATGAGGCTTTCGTCAACGATTAGGAGCAGCTGTTACCGTTCCCATCGACAAGATTGCCACAACTGAATATGCAGCCACTTGGAATGGTTGTGGAGGGGCAACGCACTTCATTCTCGTAATGACATCCCGCAGGAGGGCTAATGCAGGGTGGTGGGTTGCAGGTTGCGATGGTGATGGTACTTGGGGGAGGACACTGGAAACCGACTGTCGATGAGGTTGAAGAAGTGGAAGAGGAAAAAGCAGTAGCATTACACGATCCTGGTTGAGGCGGTGCAGAGGGATTCGCAGTATCGATACACATCGCCCGAACTTGCGTAAGCGGGCATTCTGGTCGGCAATTCCAAGGGCTCGTTGGACTTACCCTTGTGCATGGAATGGAACAATTCGCATTCGTCGGTCCAAGACAAATAGGGGAGAATCCGCTTGCACAGGTGAACGAAGGACAAGTCGGCCCCATCAGTTGTGAGTTGCCTGACGCTGCAACAACGATGCACGCAATGTTTGCTGCAGAAGAGGAACTACTGCTTCCTATAACAGGGTCACAGAGTTTTGTGAGTGAATTGCAGCTTGTTCCAACGGGACAGTCGACTCCGCTAATCGTGCAGTCCCGTACGCACCTACCGGAGGTTGCACTCAGGGGATTTGTATCGCACGATTCACCCGTTGCACACACGTTGCCTTGCCCCGTACAGGGCTGGACGCAGATGCCCGTAAACGTGTTGCAGGCGAGTCCTGTATTTGCACAAGCATCCTGATTTGCAGCGCAGCTGATGGCAGAGCTTGATGATGAGCTCTCCGCACTCGACGAACTACTACTCCCACCCCCCAATCCGCTCCCTGCACACGAAAACT
>CAZEUQ010000123.1:0-2379 GCA_964515125.1 uncultured Candidatus Peribacteria bacterium | reverse complement strand
CAAACCAGAAGCTCCTCGCGCATATTCAAGAGAAAGTGGGTGCCGTCGAGGAGACGCGCTATACGACGATTGGACCAACGGTCGGCGCAACGCTGAAACGCCAAGCTTTGTGGGCACTCCTCACGGCAGCAATTTGTATTGTACTCTATGTCGCGTGGTCGTTTCGAAAGCTCCCCAAGAAGTTGAGCCCATGGAAATGCGGCATCGTGGTGGTGATTACCCTCTTTCATGATGTGCTCATCACGGCGGGAATCTTCACCGTGTTGAGTTACACCACAAGTTTTGAGATGGACACACTCTTTACGACGGCCATCCTGACCATCTTCGGATACTCCGTGAACGACACCATCATCGTCTTCGACCGAATCCGGGAAAACCTATTCCTCCAGGAACGGAATGAAGATTTCGCCTCCATCGCAAATCGTTCACTTGTCCAAAGTATTACTCGTTCCGTGTATACGGGAATGTCCGTGGAAATCATGCTCTTCTCACTCGTCCTCTTCGGCAGTGCATCCACCTTCTGGTTCGCACTCGCACTCATGATCGGCATCGGTCTTGGAACATACTCATCGATCTTTGTTGCAACACCATTCCTGGTGTATTGGAGGAAAGGAAAATAGAACGAAAAGAAAAAATATGAAAAGAGCCAAGAATCAATTTTTTCTTTTTTTACATTGTTTGGCTCTTCGGTTCTTTTATATTGATATTTTCTCCTGTACCCTTCTGCTCCATGAGCCCTGCTCCCGATTCCGGCATCACACTCGAACGCCTGCCACAGGGCAAATCTACATACACGGTAGAAGTAGCGGCCTTGGAGCATAAAACAGCCGAACGACTTGCACTCCTGAAGCTGGCACAGAACATCAAGATTGAAGGATTTAGACCAGGAAAAGCACCGGAAGAAATGCTGCGGCAAAAAATTGCGCCCGATGTACTGCTCGATCAAACGATACGCGAATTGATGCCTGCATTGATGAAGAGGATTTTAGATACACATGAAGTGAAGCCCATCCTGCCGCCGAGCGTAGAAGTGATGAAGGTCGATCCTCTTTCCGTTGCCATTACATTTGTAGAAAAGCCCGAGGTGAAGCTAAAAAGAATCGATACGATAAAGATCCCTGCGGAGGATCACAAGGTAGAAGACAAAGATGTGAGCCGCGTGATTGACCAGTTCCTCAAGGAGGATGTGACCGAAACGCCGGTCGATCGCGCTGCGCAGATGGACGATGTCGTGATGACAGACTTCAACGGAAAGGATAGTGAAGGAAAAGATATTCCCGGCACCAACGCGACGGATTATCGAATCGGCATTGGGAGTAAAACGTTGATCCCCGGATTTGAGGAAGGAATGATTGGCATGAAGAAAGGCGAAACCCGCGAAGTGAAGGTGACCTTTCCGGAGAATTATCATGCGGAGCACCTCAAAGGAAAGCCCGCGACGTTTACCGTCACGGCAAAAGAAGTACGGGAAACAAAGAGGCCGGAACTGACGGAAGAGTTGCTCTTGAAGAAAATGGGAATGCAGAAAAAGCCGGATGAATTCCGCAGCGACATCCGAAATAGCTTGATCGAACAGGAGCGTCAGATGATCAAAAACCGCCGTGAAGGGAAATTGTTCGATGAAATTCGATCACGTACCACGGTAGACCTTGCGCCAGAACTGATCGAACACGAACTCCGCTCGATGATTGAAGCATTGGAACACAACCTGGAATCCCGCGGTCTTACACTGGAACAGTGGCTCTCTACAACGGGGAAGAAAGGTGAGGATGTACGCAAAGAGATGGAAGAAGATGCAAAGAAGCGGCTTACGCTTCGCTTTGGATTGGAGAAATTGATTGAGGAAAAGAAAATTACCGCGAGCGATGAAGAAGTGCAAAAGGCAGTGGATGAAGAACTAATCGGCCTGACCGATGCGGAACGAAAGAATGCACAGCCACAATTCCAAAAAGGCTCCGATGGCTGGAGGTCTGCAGAATGGAAAGTGAAAGTGGAGAAAATCGTGGAGATGTATTTGACAGATAAACGATAAATATTAGAGTTCATTTGTGACTGGAAAGAAACGTGCCATTGGCATGGTTTTAGTGGGCGAAGACAATCATGGTCGTTATTCCCTTCACAGAATTCGTGGAAAGATAAATCCCGAAAAAGGAACACCTGAATCTTTTCCAGGAGCAACACAACCATTTATTCATGGCGGAGTTGATCGCGAACATCAGGAAAGTTTCTTCAATGCGTTGGCCCGGGAAACACGAGAAGAATTAAAAGAGATGTTCAGGGAAATTGGGAAAGAGATACCTGCCGGGTTGGACAATCGGCCTCTTGTGACACGCAATGATATCCATGTGGATTTGGACGGAGCCGAAGCTTTTTGCTCTT
>CAZEUQ010000122.1:0-2431 GCA_964515125.1 uncultured Candidatus Peribacteria bacterium | reverse complement strand
AGTGTTACTATTCTGCCAAATATCGTCCACTCGATAGAACGCCGGATGAGTGCATCGAACCTGTGATCCAAGACTTGAAGCGCTGTGGAGTCCTTCGAGAAGAGGACACCGTTCTTTTTAAACATTCAATGCTCGTGCCGTATGCCAACGTCATTTTTGATTTGGAACGCGCACCTGCACTTAAGATTATTCATGATTACCTGGACGATATCGGGATCGCGTACTGTGGGCGTTACGGCGATTGGGCCTATATCTGGACTGATGAATCCTTCATGAGCGGTGAAAACGCGGCACAAAAGGTTTTGGATCGCTTGGGGAGTGGCACCGCGACGCGCTAACCTCCCGACATCCATCAAGTGAGGTACACATGAAAGTTGTGTTGTTCTGCGGAGGATTGGGCATGCGGTTACGGGAATATTCAGAATCCATTCCTAAGCCGATGGTCCCCATTGGATATCGCCCCATCATGTGGCATGTGATGAAGTACTATGCTCACTTCGGGCACAAGGACTTCATCTTATGCTTGGGACATGGTGCGGACGTCGTGAAGCGCTATTTCCTGCAATACGACGAATGTCTGTCGAACGACTTCGTGTTATCCCAGGGCGGCAAGCAAATCGCCCTCATCAGCTCGGACATCCAGGACTGGAACATCACATTCGCCTACACCGGGGTCAATTCAAACATCGGCCAGCGTTTGAAGGCTGTGGAAAAATATTTAGAAGGGGAGGAAGTCTTTCTCGCGAACTACAGCGACGGCCTGACCGACATGCATTTGCCCTCGCAGATTGACCATTTTCTGGCATTCGACAAGATGGCCAGCTGTATCTGTGTGACGCCGCCACTCAGTTATCACATCGTGTCCTTCGGGAACGATGATTATATAGAGAAGATCGAGGGAATGAGCAGAACGAACATGCGAGTCAATGGTGGGTATTTTATCTTCAAGAAAGACATCTTTCAATACATCAACCCGGGAGAAGAGCTCGTCGTCGAGCCATTTCAACGCTTGATTAAGGAAGGGCTGCTGGTTGGGTACAAACATGATGGGTATTGGGAGTGCATGGATACCTTTAAAGATAAGCAGCGACTGGATGAAATGTATGCGCGAGGCGAAGCGCCCTGGGAAATTTGGAAATCTCACTCCGAGAGAAGGGGCGCCTTTTCCTGACCGTGTGATTCCTTTCCTCCGCCTGTTGATGACTGTGAAAACAAGCGCCCATCTCAGATTTGATCGTGGCCAGTTGAAGATACTCTGTATTGGTGCGCACTCCGACGACATAGAAATAGGATGCGGAGGTACCATCCTCAAGCTTTTGCGGAGTCACCCCGAAAGTCACGTCATCTGGGTCGTTTTAACTGCAAGTGGGGAACGTAAGAAAGAAGCGGTTAAAAGTGCGACGGCGTTTTTACAAGGAGCTGGGTCTAAGAGAATTATTACCAAAGCGTTTCGAGAAAGCTACCTTCCGTCTCAGTGGGAGAATGTCAAGGAGTACCTCGAAGATCTAAAGCGTTTAATGGAGCCTGATTTGATCTTTACTCATAGCCGTCAGGATCTTCATCAAGATCATCGTGTTGTTTGCGAATTGACCTGGAATACCTATCGAAGGCATCAGATTCTTGAATACGAGATTCCAAAGTATGATGGAGATTTAGGTCAGCCGAATCTTTTTGTGCCTTTGTCAGACGAAATCGCCGAGAGAAAAGTCAGATTGCTGATCGAGGGGTTCGCAACACAACGCAGCAAAGGTTGGTTCACGGAGGAGACTTTCTACGGGCTACTCAGAATTCGAGGCATCGAATGTCCCGCAACATCGAAGTATAGTGAGGCTTTCTATGCAAGGAAGGTCGTGTTGGAATAGGTCTGAAACGCAGGAAGGCAGATGAAGTTAAGAGTCGGAGATTGGGTCGAAATTAGGAGCAAGGAGGAAATTCTTGCCACGCTCGACAAGAATGGACGATTGAAAGAACTTCCGTTCATGCCGCAGATGTTTGAATACTGTGGGCAGAAATTCCAGGTTTACAAGAGAGCTCACAAGACTTGTGACACGGTGTATCCGATTAGAGGGAGACGCTTGTCGGATGCGATCCATCTAGATTTGCGGTGCAATGGGGCGGCGTATGGGGGGTGCCAGGCTGCCTGCCTTATTTTTTGGAAGACGGCATGGATAAAACCCGTCGGTACAAAAGAGACCGATATACATCCTGCTTCGGAAGGAGAGCGACTAGTGTCTATTCCCCCAGCGCGTACGACAGAGGCGGATGTTAGCGCTGGGACATACGCCGAAGATCTGGGCGCTCCCGATGGGCGGAGATACATCTGTCAGGCGACGCAGTTACCTAGTTTCACAACTGATTTAGACTGGTGGGATGTTCGCCAGTACGTGGAAGACTATCTGTCAGGAAATATAACGCTGGGAAGAGTGTTTAG
>CAZEUQ010000121.1:0-2431 GCA_964515125.1 uncultured Candidatus Peribacteria bacterium | reverse complement strand
GGAACATGCGGGTAGGAGGATCGCTATTAGATCGTATTCCATCTGTACGTGAGCCAGATGCCATGACACAAAAAAACAGCACCCCCATTCAGGGAACTGACACAACGCACACATCGTCTCCCGAGCAGACTTCCTCAGCATCCGGGAACATTTTGATAGATGGACATTGTCCTGCATCTTTCCGCTTAGAAAAGAATGGCGGCATCACACCGGAAGGAACGGTACACATAGCCATTCGCGCACTCGGCTCCGAAAGCACCTTCGGGTACCGCGGGCCAAAAGTCGGTGTACATGCAAGCATCAGCACGGATAATGGTGTTACGTGGAAGCCACTCTTCTCACTGAAGGATATTGATGGCGACGAAGAAGATCATTTTTCCGATGTGTCCGGCGGCAGCAGAATTCTCCTTCGTGTTGAAGGGCGCTACGGATGGTCTTTTCAAAAGACCGTCTCGACCGGCATGGACGATCCCCACAGCATGGTTCTGGAACCAGGAGATACATTTCCTACGGCTCTACATGGGAAAACATCCATCAAGCCTTTCCTCAAAAAGATCGTCGGCGCAGACGGCACTGTGATAGGGAATACTGGCGATATTTTCATTCTCGCAGAACTCGGCGAGTTGGACGCACGCGCAGATTTTCAAGATGCCGTCCTGCAATTGAGGATTGAGCGTCAGACATGCGACAGTCTTGCTTCCCCCGTTCTGCCATGACGCCACAGGTGCAACCATGGCTCCGAAAGGGATCACTCCTTCTGGAGGGTGTCCTCGCCATCGCCCTTTTTGCGATTTTTTTGGGAGGGATAGGACTTGTTCTTATAGAAGGGGAGCAAAGCACCGTTGCGAGCGGGAATCGCCTTCGCGCAACAGCGCTTGCTGATATGCAAATGAGTGCGCTTCGTGCCATTCGCGATGACAACTTTGCCTCGCTAACAAGTGGATTACACGGTGTTTCGATTGTCGGTAATAGATGGCAGCTCAACAGCAATACGGGGACGACGACAAGCGACGGCTATGAGCTCACACTCAACCTTCTTTCTCGTGGAACAAACCTCTGGGAAGCAGAGTCCCGTGCACGGTGGAACTTTGGCCCGCAGGAAAGCGGATCCATCGTGTTGAATACATACTTGAGTAACTGGCATGCGATACGCACGCCAGGAAACTGGTCCAGCGCTCTTCTCACAGGAACGTATACGGCTGGTGGTACGCCCGATTTTCACAGTGTCGTCGTCTCTGGTCATTACGCGTTTGTCACGTCTGATCATGCGCTGGGTGGTAAAGGGCTGTATATTTTTGATATCAGCAATACGGCGAGCCCTACAGCTGTGAATACCTCGTTCGATCTCGGTGCATCGGGGTACGGCATCGCGGTGGATGGATATCGTCTCTTCGTTGCAACCGACAATGCATCCAATGAAGTGCAGGTTTTTGATATCCGCTCTCCTACGACGATGACACTTGCGAACATGAGTGGTAGTTACAATATAGCGGGATCCGTCACGGCACGATCTCTTGCGGTGTATGGAACCACCCTCTTTGTGGGAACCAACGAACAGATAAGCGGTGATGAATTTCTTGCACTTACGACGAGTGCAGGAACGCTCACATTCCGCGATTCCTTGGATATGACAGCGACGATTCGCGATATTGCGCTCCATGACGGATATGCCTACACGGCAACCAGTGATAATCCTGGTGAGTTAAAAGTAGTGGATGTATTTGACCCAGCAAATCTGGCCTTTGTAACGGGAATCGGGATAGATCTGACCGACGTACACGATGGGACGGCGGTCATCACAACAGGAACAGGCGTGATTATTGGCCGTGCGTATGGTGCATCCATCATGACGATCAATGGATATTCCGTTGAGGATTCTGCCCTTCCTTCGGTGCCGCCAGGGCCATGGACGTACGATGCAGGAGGTGATGTTGCCGATCTAGCGACAGACCCAGCTGGGACGTACCTCTTCATTGGAGATACAACGACAGCCGCACAGGTCCGTATTCTCCGTCTCTCCTCCTTCTTTGGAGGAACGTCGACATCGCTCGTGAGTTATGACGCAGGTGGGAACGTGAACGGCCTCGCGTACGACTGGACACGCGACAAATTATTGATCGTCACGCCAACACAACTCCGCATTCTCTCTCCTGGTTCATGAAGCTCCCCTCCGTCAAACGCGGCTACCTCCTCCTGATTTCCATTTTGATTATTGGAGCAATTGCATCCGTTATTACGGTCTCTCTCATTTTGCTTGGCAATTCTTCGGAACGTACATCGTTCTCAGTCGATGAATCTGTACGCGCTCGCAATGCGAGCGAAGCCTGCGCCGAGTATGCATTACTTGCACTGCAGAATGATCCGGCCTATACGGGAAACGCAACAATCACGACGTTTACAAAGACGCTAATCTGCTCCATCCTTGCCATAC
>CAZEUQ010000120.1:0-2452 GCA_964515125.1 uncultured Candidatus Peribacteria bacterium | reverse complement strand
AATTGTCGCCGCGCTCAATCGCTGCCTTACGATCATAGATGTCCCACCCAACAATAAACTTCGCATATGGGTCGAGCAAAACCTTTTGACAGTCAAATCGCAAACCAGACCGTGGATCAAATGGTCCATTTGCTCTAAAGGCGTAAACCTGCCCGCTTCCAATTCCCGAGATGAAAGCATGCCAGTAGTGGTACGTGCGGTGTTCAGGGTCATCCAAGCGAAATACTTGGCAAGGCTCGGGGCTGTCTTTAGACTCGAACAAAAGAATCTCGATCATGCTGGCATGCATTGAAAAAATTGAGAAATTGATGCCGTCGTTGTATACAGAAGCGCCCAGGGGAAAACTAGTGCCAGGATGAAGTCTCACTGTAGTAATTGCTCCCTTTTTCTGAACCTACTTCAGTTTTCTTGAAGTTGGGATTTTAGGATTCTATACTTCCAGCTCCACTTTTCGTACTGCTGGTGGACTCTTGAAAACACGCCTTGAAATATCAGTTTGTTTTCGAGAGGGGTACTGAACCGGCCGGACTGTATCATTTTTTGTATCCGGAATTTTCCAGACAGCGTTTTTCAAATCGACATCGGCCCAGCGCATTTTGAGCACATTCATCTTCCGTGCCCCGGTGTAAATACAGTAAGTCAGCAAGAACAACGACTTGTAAATCACTTGAAGCATCAGAACGGGAAGAAAGAGTTTAGGTAATACTCGTGAGCTGTCAGAATGCGTCAACAAGTAGTGCCAGATAATCTTGGAATCTGGCACTACTTCTTATGGTGAACGGTAGTCTCTCCCTTTTGCGCTACTCGGCCCAACTCGCTATGGTCTGCCACCACTTGTTGATGGCTTCCTCGGACACTGGTTCGCTTTGTCCAGATTGCGTGAGTGCCTGTATCTCTTTGCGCAGTGCCACTATTTCCTGCTCGCGATTGGACCCAGCCATTTTCTCGTATTCTTCCAGCGCATCGGCAGTCACTTTTAAGGCTGTTGTCAGTTCCTGGCTGTTGTGTGATTTGGCTGCCTGTCTGGCTAAAAAGAGATTCAATCTGGCCTTTTCCAAAGGAAGATCCGCGACCACGTGCTCAAACACTACGCCGGTTTGTACGGCGGTCAGAGCGCTCTCCGCAACATTGGCTTTATTTTCTGAAAGGGCTCGTTGCGCGGTCTCCAAACCTATCAAGGACAGATCAACATTGAGCTGCGCGCGGGTTTCTCTTAGCTCGATATCGGCTGCAACAGGTCTACCCTGCGCGACTGCGTCTTTTTTCTCTTGTTCCTTTTTCGCTGTACGAATAGGTTTTAATATAGCGACTGTGTTGAGCTCTTCATGCAGAGTGACGAGTGGCGGCTGCACTTTGGCGTCATCCTCGTAATGGAGTGTTCCAGCGTTCACTTTCGTTTTGACCGTAAATGTAGGCAGTGTCGCCTTCAGGATTCTGGCCAACGTAAGCGCCTTATCTATCTCCTGCTTGGCCTTTCCCTGATCATTTGTACGCAAAGCATCGCGTGCGCGGTCGACATGGATCAGCAGTTGTCCAGCAGAAAGCGACAGGCTTTCTCTTTCTTGCGTCGTCAAAACAAAATCCGGCTTGGCATCGACGATGGAAGAGATCCGGGGCTCTGCATAGGCTCCGGTAGATCCCAAAAGTGACACAATGGATGCTAAAGCTAAAGCCTCTATGTTTCTGTTCATTTCTCCTCTCCTTTCTATACGCAAAAGTTTTAGCTAGAATTGATTTCCTTTTCCTCAAGCACCGCTTTCGGTACCAGGTATGCCGCATAAACAGTAATTTCATTGTGGCGATGTTGACAGGAACTTCCTAACGAAAGTACCTGATAAGCGCTTACCGGCATCTTGCAAGCTGAGATAATCAGGTCGCACTGTGTATGAAATTTCGACCTGACCCGCACCGAATCTAGGTTCCATTAACTGGAGCCATTCAAAACGATTGAATAATGAATGGCTTACACCTGTAATTTTGACTCGGAGAGATGGGCACCCTTTGGGTTTGCACGATTTTTTAAAGATTTTGAAAAGCCTGGATTTTCAGGGCGTTCCGAACATACAGAATTGGCACGTCTCAAAAGAGTGTGCAGAGTACAGTTTCCGGGGTTGAAAAATTCAGACACACCCCTTGACAAGGGCGAAGAGGTTTTGTATTAATTGAATTGGACAAAGAAAAGCACATGAAAACTGGAGTTACGCCTGCTGGCGTGGTTTCTGGCGAGGTCAAAAACTGGAATTTCGGGATGGCAAATTTCCATCTTTTTCATTGAAGTGTTAAGACTGAGTTCAGACAAACCACGTCCTAAGGCAATGTGTTGAGGCAGGCGCCACTATTTGTGGTGCCTGTCTCGCTCAGAGTGGCAACATGACAAAGGCTCAACATCGACTGAACAAGCGTATCGAGCACCTTACCCGCTCGAATGATGACCTATATCAGTTCGCCTACC
>CAZEUQ010000119.1:0-2487 GCA_964515125.1 uncultured Candidatus Peribacteria bacterium | reverse complement strand
AGGGAGGGTTGTAACAGAATACGTTATTATGAAAGAACAAATTCAAAAGAACCTAAGAACCAAACAATTGAAAAATAGGGGAAAATATTTTTGCATTATATTTTTTTGTATTACTTGGCTCTTGGTTCTTCTGTATTTTTTCTTTTCAGTCCGCTCCATCACCTTTCAACACCACAAACACCGTTCTCCAGATAATCCAGAGATCCAACAAAAGTGACCATTCTTCGATGTACTGCAGATCAAGCCGCACTTCGTCATCGAACTTCAAATTCGATCTGCCTGAGATTTGCGCAAGCCCTGTCATGCCCGGACGCACCGTGAAGACTCTGCGGTGATAATCTTTGTAACGGTTTACCTCCTCGGGAAGATGCGGACGAGGCCCCACAAGAGACATCTCGCCGATGAGCACGTTGAAAAGTTGCGGCAGTTCATCCAGCGTCCATTGGCGGAGGAACGCGCCGACAGGTGTCACGCGGGGATCCTTTTTCATCTTGAAGAGCGGGCCATCCGTGCGGTGACTTTGTGCCATCAGCTCTTCCTTCTTTTCGTCTGCGCCCTGAACCATTGTACGGAACTTGAGCATGTGAATGCGCTCGCGTCCGAATTGTCCGATGCGCATGCTGACGTACAGAATCGGCAGTCCGCACGTTACAAGCAGGGCCATGGCGATGAGCAGGAGAAGAGGGCTCAATAAAAGGAGAAGAACAATACATCCGATGATGTCGAACAGGCGCTTCCACACGCGGCCCCAGCCATCCAGCGGCGTCGGTTCGAATGCGAGCACCGGCATGAGGCCGAAACGCGCCACCCGGAGGAGATGGGGCGTTTCAATAAGAACCGGCGGAAGGAAGTTATACGCGATGTGATGACTTCTACAGTACTCAATAATGGCATTAGTTTCCCGATTCGTCGGATGCGCATCTGTATGAAAAATCATATCGATACTCCTGCCGTGCGTTTTCTTGCAGAGTTCATCCAGCGTTTCGCTGTGTCCTTCGTAGCGGAAGCGAATATCTTTCATCAGCATTGCGTGAACAGGCGTGGGAAGCGCCGTATGACCGAGGGATGCAACGAGTCGCACGCCAAAACCTCGCGCGAGAAGACTCCGTTGCGCAAGGGCGAGCAGACTTCGCGATATCATAACAAGAAGCGCGGCAAAAAACGCCGCATGCACGAGCAAAATGCGCGAGAAGAAGAGTTGCCTTTCCACTAAGAAATACCATGCAACGATGATGGCGATCCACATAAACGTCACAATGATGACGCGCTGCATTTCCCTCCAGAATCCCAACGTAATTTTTATAAGATAAAGCTTGAGCGATGCACTGAGCGCAACGAAGAGGATTGTACTGAACAACGCAAACCCCCCGAGATAGACAGAAAGCGGAGGAAGCGTTGTAGGTGATTGCAACAGTTGAATTCCCGGAAGAAGATCGACATTCAATTCACGAAGCCGGTATGCAATAACAAGCGCCAGAAAAACAGCGAATGCATCGAGTGGGACTTTTAGAACGCCGAAGAAGACTTCAATACGCTTCATAATGCTATGGTATCAAGGATGTAAAAATGCCAAAGGCCAAATATCAACTTTCAAACAAGATGTAACGGTTTGACATTGAAATTTCGGATTTGTTTGGCATGTGATTTTTGCGATTTGATATTAAAAAAAACACCCGTCGGTGTTCTTTTATCCTGCTCTCCTGTACGCCGGATTCTGTTCCCCTTGCGGGGCGATGATCATCTCTCTGCCGCGGCGATTGCTCGCCGGGTCAAGCGGAGGGGTGAAGGGCGAACGGAACCATTCGCTTTCTCCTTCTACCCAAGTCCTCCTTGCACCACCATGAGTTTACCGTCGTGGACAGCTGTTGGCGGATCAAAGATCCACAAGTCAGATGCCAGACCTCCGTTCAAGCCGGAGGCGTTTCACATACCCCCTTACGGGGGTTCGTCTCTGTGGCACTGGTCCTCATGCACATTTACTGGATATGTGTGCGCGGATGGGTGTTACCCACATGGCGTTCCATCGGTGTCCGGACGTTCCTCGACGTAGACCGAAGTCTTTACGTCGCGATCATCCAAAGAGCAGGACTATTATTATAAGGCAAAAACACAAAAGAACCAAGAACCCTTCGTCGCTTCGCCCCTCAGGGCAAGCCAATCAACCAATCAACAAATAACCTTTAACCTTGTGTCGCCTATTGTCAGTGGTAAAGTGTATGACACGCTCCCCCTTGTCCCCCATGACTCACGAAGGTTTTGACGTCCATCGTGTCCTTAATAGGTATTCCCTAACGTTTGTGTTGGTCGTGTTTTTCCTCGTCTCCGCGCTCATGTTTGGGTATGCGATGAAATTGAAATCCATTTCACAGTCCATCAACTTTGCTGCCATTACTCAGTCGGGGGATCAGCTTTTAGATCCTACAGGACGCAATCTTCCTTCTTCCAATACGCCTCCTGTTCCAGGGATAGGGCCAACAGAAGGCAATG
>CAZEUQ010000118.1:0-2501 GCA_964515125.1 uncultured Candidatus Peribacteria bacterium | reverse complement strand
ACGTTGGATTTCTACGATCCCGCATGTACACAGGAAGAAGATTTCTGCCGCGTGCAACACGCCATGGAGCAAGCGAACGGTGTGGTGATTGCGAGCCCCATATGGAATTTCTCCGTCCCTGCACACCTGAAAAATATGATCGACCGCATGGGGAGCTTTGCGCTTGGGGAAAACAGGACAAAAGGGACCCTGAACGGAAAACCCTTCTTTCTGATCTATACCGGCGGCTCCCCCGCTCCCGCGTGGCCATCGCTCCAGAAGAAAACGACGAGCCACATGCCGACCGCCATTAAGTACTTTGGAGGCTCTGTCATCGGAACCGACTACGAAGGTCGATGCACGCAGGGAAGGGGCAGGTTTGGACTCGTTGTCCATGAACGGCCAGAGACCATTGTTCGCATGCACAAGAAAGGAAAGGATTTTGTTCGCATCGTGGACATTTTCACGAAGACAGGATCACTCCCTCTTGAACAAGCGATTACGAAGAAAGTGTTTGCCATGGGGCAAACATTCATCAAGAAATTTGTGTGAATTCGGAAAGCACGGAACATTCTCTTCATCGTAAAAATCCCCCTTCTGAGGCCCAACAGTTGTTAGGTGGAGAAGGGGGGGGACAGGAATGAGAGCCATCATGGCTCTGCCGGCGTGGTATCGACCAGCAGGGAAATCCCCTGCCAAGAAAAGAGTAATCGACGCCTTTTCTTTGTCAAGGTTCCGACACAACAGAGATTGTTAAAAATCCCATCTCATCCACCCCGAAGTGTGACTACGGAACGAACGATGGGCTCTGCATTTCCAAGGATTAAAAAAATGCAAGACCCGAATGGCGTTACGCTGTCATCCTTTCTGCAAGACGCACCTCCATATCAACCATCTGATGATCTTGAAACGATTTCCATGTTCGTTGTCCGCCCTCCACGAGCATCGAAGTGATCCCATAAAAATTTTTATAAGGACTCACACAGCCCTGAAAGAAGTCCTGAAAATCGAACACATTATTTGAACAATTAAGCTCCCATACAGTCGCTCCCTGCTCTTCGATATGCACTCGCATCGGCATCTCCTTCGCTGTGACCACGATCGTTCGATCACGATGACTATCGTTCAGGACTTTTGATGTAGTTGGAATCCGACCTGTTGGATCGAAGATGATCCTCCATGGTTGCACGGGAACATCAATCGATCGAACGGTGAGTGAAGGATCATCCTTGATGACGGTCTGCACGCCGACCAGAATGGCATCGTGCTTTGCACGGAGGAATTGATGTGACCATGCATCCTGCTCCTTTGATGTAATCCGTTTTGGAGATCCATCGGGATATGCAATCGATCCATCGGAGGCGTGTGCGCTCTTCACAGTAATCCATGGACGATTGTTTTCACGCACGGACAGGAAGCCTCTATTGAGCCACGCACATTCATCGCGAAGAACAGGGCCGGTGATCTCAACGCCTTCGGATCGAAGACGTTCGATCCCCTTCCCCATGGCGCGACGATCCGGATCACGGAGCCCATACACAAGACGTTTCACGCCTCTTTTGAGGATGATGTCGGTACACGGAGGCGTTTTCCCGGTGTGACAACACGGCTCGAGGTTGACGTACAGAATATCCGTCGGATGAATCTCATCTGAAAATTTTTCCAGGAGATCTCGTTCTGCATGTGCTGCCCCAAAAGCAGTATGACATCCTTCTGCGATGATGGTGTGATCGCGCACGAGCACCGCTCCTACGAGAGCGCCATTGCCCACTTTTCCTCGTCCCAGAGCGGCAATCTCCAGACATCGACGCAGGAAAGGTATGTGCTGATGCATGGAATGAAAATACACCATCATCGGAGAATGCACACAATTGATTCGCGTTCCTTTCAACCCTACGATCCTCTGTCCATGGTCACAGACGACACAGCGCCGCTCACAAAAGCGGACGGCAGGCATATTCTGGAGCTTCTCACAACGCTGATGGAGGAAAGGGTTGTCAAAAAAGATCTGCTTGATTTAGAGGAGAGACTTCATCAAGAAATGGCCAACATGGAGGAGAGACTTCTTCGTCATATCAACTTTCTCGATGGGCGCAATCGCAAGAACTACTTCGACATGCTGGACATTCGGTACGACCAGCACGATCTCCGCATCGTGCGCCTCGAACAGCACACGGGCATAGCATCACGGTAACTACCGTTGAAGATATTTTTGCAGAGGTGAAACAGGCTGTGCTTTTTCCGAATGTGATACTTCAACAGGTCGAATTTCTTTCTGCTTCACGTCCGCTTTCATGCGGTGGTGACGGTGCGTTTTCAAAACTTTGCGATAGCCTCCTTCGCCATTTTCGATGAACTTTGCGACGCGTGTGACCGTTGTGGTACTTGCCCCTGTTCGCTTCGCGACTTCTCGATACGAAAGTCCCTGTGCAAGGAGTTTCGCGACCTCCAAGCGCTCGCCCCAGGCTTGAAGCTCCGAGAGTGTTGCAATATCGCGGAGAAAGTTCCCCATATCATCAGGA
>CAZEUQ010000117.1:0-2514 GCA_964515125.1 uncultured Candidatus Peribacteria bacterium | reverse complement strand
TATTAAGTTCAAAACGCTAAAAGATATAAACATTGATGTACTTAAAACAGCCATGCGCTATGGGGTTGAGCAGACAAGCAACTAACATTGATTTCAACCTGATACGTTTGCTTCGCAAAACCACAGGTTAAATCAGCGTTAGACGACGAGGAGAAATTATGACTGTCAAGCGTATGGATAATGTCGGTATCGTGGTGGAAGACATTGATGCCGCCATTGCGTTCTTCACTGAACTCGGCCTCACGCTCGAGGGGCGTGCCCCAATCGAAGGAGAATGGGCCGGGCGCGTTACCGGACTGGGTTCCCAGCACGTTGAGATCGCCATGATGGTCACACCCGACGGCCACAGCCGGATCGAGATCTCACGATTTCTCACCCCGCCAACAGTCGCCGATCACCGGAATGCCCCTGTAAACGCACTCGGCTACTTACGCGTCATGTTCACCGTGGAAAACCTTGACGATACGCTCGCCCGGCTGTACAAGCGCGGTGCGCAGTTGGTCGGCGAAGTGGTTCAGTACGAGGACACCTATCGGCTCTGCTACATCCGAGGCCCCGAAGGACTTCTCATTGGGCTTGCCCAAGAACTTGGGTCGCAGACTCCCCGATGAGTACATGCGACAGATGCAGACCTGATAGGGGTATGCACTGGCGTTGGCTAATTGCCATTTGGGGCGGCTTGGCGCAACCGGTTAAGTGATAAAAACTTGTGACACTATTTACCTTTCATTTGGCAAAGATCAAGATTGGCACAACGGTCAGGGCACTCTTGCGGCCGCCAACCGGGGAGCATGTCCCTGGCCTCAACCATGCCGAGTGCATGGCGATGATGACCCTGGGTGCGCCTATCCTGTCACCGGCACGGATGCAACTGCGCCATTTGACAATGTTCGCGGCGTGGGAGAGCGATGCCGCCATAGACGATTTCCTTAGCGGTACGCCGCTGGGTCGTGAGCTGGCCAGCGGCTGGCATGTGCGGATGGCGTTCCAGCGGCGTTGGGGTTATATCAGCGAATTCGCTGGCCTTCCTGAAACTGTTGGCGAACAAGACCCCACTGCACCGGTGGTAGCCGTGACGCTCGCTCGAATGAAGCTGCCCCAAGTACCGCGCTTCATTCGTTGGGGAAAGCCGGTGGAAGAACTAGTTCGAGACCACCCAGGCACGACCCTGGCACTGGCGGCCATGAGACTGCCGCGCACGGTCTCTACGTTTTCCGTGTGGAAATCCCAACAGGAAATGGTTGACATGGTTCGTGGACATAGCTCTGTGCCTCGACCTGAGCGACACATTGCGGCCATGGCCGAGCGACGGCGTAAGGATTTCCACTTCGAGTTTACGACGTTGCGATTCAAGCCAATTGCAGAGTATGGGACGTGGGAAGGGCGCACCCATATCGTTCCCACCTGAGACTCAAGGTGCTAACGCACCCGAATGAACGGCACGAACGGCTGAAAGAGTCGCGGCCGCGTCCCCAGCCCCTTCTCCACGACAACTAACCTCACCAGGCCGATACCTTCCTAAACTACCCACCATCTGGCATGTGCCCTCATCCCTCCAGCAAGGGCCAATCTATTCACACCACGCGCCAAAAGCAGTATCATGTCAGCATAGGTTAGCTCAGAGGGATGGGATATACCGCGGCCGCGATGCGCTTTAGTGGAGGTATTTCCCATGTCCTGGCAAGATCAACTCAACGGTGACTCCTTATCCTGGTTGTTAGAACCCACAACGCCTGAACTCCGTTACCTGGCCCTGCGCGACTTGTTAGACCTACCGGAAACGGATAGCGAGTTACGCGCCGCCCGCCAGGCCGCCCACCAACAAGGCCCCATCGCCACGGTTTTAAGTGCGATGGACAAAGCAGGCTATTGGGTGGAACCAGGCCCCGGTTACAACCCAAAATACCGTTCTACAGTGTGGGCCATCATCCTGTTAGCCCAACTGGGAGCTTCTATTAAGGAAGACAAACGTATTGCCCATGCCTGCACCTATCTGGTCGCGCAAGCTCTCACCGAAGGCGGTCAGTTCACAACTTCAGGTTCCCCTTCTGGTACGGCCGACTGTTTGCAGGGAAATCTGGCCTGGGCCATGTTGGAGCTTGGTTATGATGCTGCTCATTTAGAGCAGGCGTTTGACTGGATGGCCCGAAGTGTGACGGGCGAAGGGATAGCTTCTTCTGAAGACCGTCAGGCGCATGTGCGTTACTATGCAGGCAAGTGTGGGCCGACCTTTGCCTGTGGAGCCAATAACAAACTACCGTGTGCCTGGGGCGGAGCTAAGGTGATGTTGGCCTTGGGGAAATGGCCCAGGCAATACCGCACACCCACCATGAATCGGGCGATTCAGGCTGGGGTGGATTTTTTGTTTAGTGTAGACCCCGCCGAGGCAACGTATCCCACAGGTTACAGCCTCAAACCCAGCCAGAACTGGTGGAAATTTGGCTTTCCGGTTTTCTATGTGACCGATGTGCTCCAGGTTGTTGAAGCGTTGGTCATGTTGGGTTATGGTCAGGA
>CAZEUQ010000116.1:0-2531 GCA_964515125.1 uncultured Candidatus Peribacteria bacterium | reverse complement strand
AGTGCCATCAGCATCGCAATAACGGAATGCAATCTGGTCATTCTTCTCAAGTTCTTTCAGAAGTTCGGTGTCGCGCGTGGTAAAGCGTCCCTCGCCGTGTGCAATGGGGATGTGCATCCTCCCCTTCCACGCAGAGGAAGCACATCGATCCTGCTTGCAGGATGGCGTTATCCAAATCCATGTATTCAGAAATCCCGGTGAATACATTCCTTCTTTCGTGGTAATGGCATTATGTGCCAATGACATGCAGAGTTCATTGCCGTACGGGATCAATCCACTTTCGACGAGGATCTGCGCGCCGTTGCAATGTCCAAGAACAACCTTTCCTTTCGCAGCTTCGCTGCGGATAACCTCCATCACAGGATCCCGTGCGCTCACCATGCCCGACCGACCACGGTCTTCGTAACTAAACCCTCCTACTAGGAAAAACCCGTCACATTCCTCAAAGCGTTTGGGGTCATCATTCCATTGGAGCGATACCGCCTCCATACCCGCCCTTTTGATGGCACGGATGGACTCCACCTCATTGTTTGTGCCCGGAAAGGAGAGAACGGCAACACGTATCATGCCTCTATCGTACCGTTTCTCGTCACTAGCCACTAGCCTCTACACGGACATCACCTCTGCATTCTTCTTCTTTGCCGATTCTTCAATCTTCCCATTTGCATCATCTACAAGCTTCTGAAGATCCTCCAGTGCGGTAAACTTCCTGTCTTCATCCGTCTCCTTTTTAATCTCCGCCTGTGCGTCTTGACGCACCTGACGCACTTTAATCTTTGCATCTTCTTCCAGTTGTCCCACGATTTTCGTAAGCTGTACACGTCGCTCTTGGGTCATGGGTGGAAGTGTTAAGCGAATCACCACACCGTCATTCACGGGGTTTGCGCCGATGTTTGCAACCTGCAGTGCCTTCTCGATGGACGCCAGAACAGATTTATCCCACGGCTGAATGACGATGGAGCTTGCATCCTGCACGGAGATACTCGCAACAGAGCGAAGATCCATCTTCTGCCCGTACGATTCCACCATGATGTGCTCCACAAGCGATGCCTGTGCCCGGCCGGTCTGTAATTTGCCAAATTCAGTGTGAAGATGCTCGAGAATTGCTTTGGACTGCTCAAGAAAGGTGATGAGGGAGGGGTGTTGCATATGAGAGGATCATAGCGGGATTTTGAGGAAGGACAAATGGGAGATAGGTTGATTAGTTGATTAGTTTTTGGTTATTGGTTTTCTTTCAATCTTCTCACTCATAAAAGCTTTTTCATAAACTAATCAACCAGTCAACTAATCAACCACTACCTTCCCTATCCTCTCACGATCGTCCCAATCTTCTTCCCCTGTGCTGCCATGAGGAAGGCACCCTTCTTTTCGAAGTCGAAGACGATAATGGGAAGGTTCTGCTCGCGGCAGAGGCTGAATGCCGCTTGATCCATAACTTGAAGATTCTTTTCGATCGCCTCCTGGAACGTCAATGTGTCGTACTTCTTCGCTTTCTTGTTCTTGCGCGGGTCGCTGTCGTAAATACCGTCTACGGTAGATGCCTTAAGGATCGCATCGCATTCCAGTTCCAGTGCACGCAGTGCTGCGGCGGAATCGGTCGTGAAGTAGGGATTTCCAGTGCCTCCTGCGCAAATGACGATCCTTCCTTTTTCCAAATGCCGTTCTGCACGACGACGAACATACGGCTCCGCAAGTTGCGGCACGTTGATAGCAGAACACACGCGTGTTGCAGAGCCAAGTCCTTCTAACGCAGATTGGAGCGCAACCGAGTTCATGATGGTTGCGAGCATGCCCATGGCATCGCTGGCCGTGCGCTCTATGCCGCTATCCTGCGTATCCCGGTACCGCCAGATATTTCCGGCTCCAACAACGACAATCGTCTGCACACCAAGTTTTGCAACGTCGCGAATCTGTGCGGCAATGTGATGAAGTTTTTTGTAATCGAAGTCTTCTCCGTTCCTCCCTGCGAATGCTTCACCGGAAATCTTTAAGAGGATTCTTTTATACGGTTTCATGAGAAGGAGGGGGAGGAGGTGAGGAAGACGAATCGGGTTTCTTCGTTGTGCGCACAAACGCATGGAACGCATTCTTACAGGCACGCCAGCAGAGCTTTGTGGCTTCCGTAAAGGTAATTTCCCCTTTTGCGAGCGCACCGACGACCGGGACATCGTAGTAATGACCTTGCATGGCATTCACAAAACCCATCACCATTCCCATGAGCACAATCAGTTCCAGTAAATGACCAACGACAGGGATGAACCATAGGGGGATGCTAAGAAGCGTCAGAACAATCCCCTGCTTGCTGTGATGTTGGATAAATGGCGAATCCTTCCTCGTCATGTAAATAGGAATGGAGAGGATCCACAAATAGCCGACCGCCGCCATATCCTTATTTTTACGAATATCATCCTCACGGTTCTGAGGAGGCTTTGGCAGAATGCTGTCTGTCATCCCGTCTATTCTATCACAAGGAGCTAGAAGCCAAAAGCTATTAGCGATAAGCTATCGTTACGCTCCGGTAGCTCAGTTGG
>CAZEUQ010000115.1:0-2600 GCA_964515125.1 uncultured Candidatus Peribacteria bacterium | reverse complement strand
GGACTAGGGATTAGGGGGGTGCGGGGATTGGATATCCTCAATTTCAACACTTTGATCAAATTCGTTAACATTTTCATGGTTTCTTCTAATAGATCCTCTGATCTCTTGAATATTGATTTGTGAAGATTCAAAACTCGTTTGGCAATAAGAAGTTGTGTTTCAAGCTCAGATCCCGATCCATATGCAATGGAAAGAAAATGAAGGAATTCCTTCCTCGTATTCCTACTCCTTCCCTCTGCAATATTGGATGATATGGAGACACACGCTCTCTGCATTTGTGAAACCAGTCCAAAGCGTTCGGAATCTGGAAACTGCCTTGTGAGATGATAGATGGCGACAGCCAGTTCGGTAGACCTCTGCCAGACGAGAAGATCTTTATAGGAACGAATCATGATTCCATCATCTCTTATACATGCAAACTGCAGTAGGAGATATGCCTGTAAAAAAATCTCCCCGATCATTCTTCCTCAGATAGAAGCCGTAAAAGCCGTTCCATCCGACAAGAGAACACCTAGTCCCTACTAGCCCCTAGTCCCTAACCCCTATCATCTAGCCCCTAGTCCCTAACCCCTATCATCTAGCCCCTAGTCCCTAACCCCTGGCCTCCGCCCCTATGATCGAACCTTCTTCGATAACTCTTTTCTACGCTACACTCCCCTCATGACCCTCATTGCCCCTTCCATCCTCACCGCCAACCTACGCAATCTTCAACAAGAAATGGATTCCATCGCATCCGCAGACTGGGTGCAGGTGGATGTGATGGACGGAAAATTTGTTGCCAAGAGCAGTTTTCGACCAAGCATCTTAAAAGATGTACAGACCAATCTCCTCATTGATGTCCATTTGATGGTGCTGGACCCCGCTTCGTATTTCGATGAATGCAAAGATGTCGGCGCGAAGAACATCACTTTTCATGCAGAGGCGATCACGAAAACGGCAGATCGAAAAAAAATGATTGATGCGATTCATGCGCTCGGCGCGAAGGCCGGCATTGCCGTGAATCCGGAAACACCCATCGAAGCAATAGATGATGTAATCGAAGAGGTGGATCTTGTTCTCATCATGTCCGTGCATCCTGGCGCGGGCGGGCAGACGTTTATTCCAGACGTGCTCGAAAAAGTGGCATCCGTGAAAAAACGCTTCCCAAAGCTCCTCGTGCAGATAGACGGCGGCATCAACGCGGAAACCGCAAAGAAAAGCCGCGAAGCAGGGGTTGATTGTCTCGTCGCGGGGAGCTACATTTTCTCCTCCGCAGATCGCACCGCAGCCATTTCTTCCCTTCGCTCATGATGCGCAAACTTCCCATCATCGCCTTCATACTCATTCTCCTTGCAGGATGTGGCGGCAACCGCTCACGTTCCATTACGCTCACCTCACAGGATGGATCCAAAACCGTCACGCTCCAGGTAGAAGTGGCAGACACACCAAAGGCACGCACGCGTGGACTGATGGAACGTAAGAGCCTCCCCGAAAATGAGGGCATGCTGTTTGCCTTTCCAAAACCGGAAGTGCAGAAATTCTGGATGCAAAACACGCAGATTCCGCTCGACATTCTGTACTTCAGAGAAGATGGAACATTTATCAATACCTTCACCATGGAACCTTGCATCAAAGATCCATGCCCCAGCTATGCATCCGCAGAAGTCGCGATGTACGCATTGGAGGTAAACGCGGGCTTCCGCGAAAAGAACAATATTGGATCGGGGTGGATGCTCGACGTGAAGCAGGTGAGGAAGTTTGTGAGGGTAGAATAGTTGCTAGTAGCGAGAGGCTAGCAACTAGCTTCTAGCTTCTTATCTGATAATCCTTCAAATTCCCCTCAATCCTTTTTGCAATATCAACTTCCTTCGGCACCTCAAACGCTCTCCCCGTCATTCTTTCATAGAGATCGATATACTTGGCAGCCAACATGAGACGTACATCATCCGTGATTTCCGGTTTCTTTCCTCCATACTCAAAACCCTGCTCTCGGAGCCACAAACGGAAGAATTCTTTATCCAGACTTTCGGGCTCTTCGCCACGCGCAAAACGCTCCGCATAGGTGGATGCAACCCAATACCGTGAGGAATCTGGCGTGTGCACTTCATCCGCCAGTGTGAGTGTTCCGTGTTCATCAAATCCCATTTCGTATTTGGTATCGACCAAGATCAATCCATGCTCGGCAGCAATTTTTTGACCGCGAGCAAACACGGCACGTGCCTTCTTACTGATGTCATCCCACTGTTCCTTTGTTGCATGACCGTGGTTGATGATTTCCTGCTCATCAATGAGCTCGTCGTCCTCGCCTTTTGTTGTCGGTGTGATAATGGCCGATGCAAACGGCTGGTTCTTCACCATGCCTTCGGGAAGATCATTTCCGCAAAAGCGACGGACTCCCTTGTTGTAGTTCACCCATGCGGATGTTCCGGTGGAACCTGTCAGATATGCACGCACGACAATTTCAATACGAAGCATCGTGAGCTTCTTCACAACGGTCACATTGGGATCTGGTACTGCGATGATGTGCGTCGGCATGATGTCCTTCACCTGTTCAAACCACCATGCGGAGAGCTGACTTAAGACCTGGCCTTTCAGAGGGATCGTGGTCCAGTTGATATCGA
>CAZEUQ010000114.1:0-2600 GCA_964515125.1 uncultured Candidatus Peribacteria bacterium | reverse complement strand
TGATGGAAATTCTGAAAACACACGATCCCCTCTGTGTCTTGCAAGATCTCATGCCTAAGAATTCTTCTCTGCCTCAACTTCCGCGATGATGTTCTTGGTCTCTTGCAATTCGTCTAACACAACGAGCTGGTGGTATTTCTTCCTGGAAGAAAGGAGGTAGATGATCGGCAAGATGCCCGCACTGTTGACCGTGATGAGCACAATGAACCAGGTGAGATTTTTCAGTCTCGCTGCGCGCCAGAGCGCAAAGGCTTTCCAAATGAGTTCCCATACGACAATGACCATGAGGAAGATGCCGAGGAACCCCAAAACATGAAAGTTGTAGATGGATCCTAGGAAGGGGATATTTTGCTGGACAATCTGAAGATCGCTCATAACTAAGATCATAGCATGTAAATCCATGCATCAATATATGGAGCGCCTTTACAAGGCGCGTAACGCGGGTCGTAGACCCGCTCCTGTTGTCATGAATGAACTCCTACAGATGGAGATTCACCTTTCTCTGGCACATACTTCTCCACACCGTTGCGATGCAACTCGCTTGTAGATCTTTTCACCGATTATTTTGATGCCAGGAACGTACAACGCAGGAGCAAGAATCCAGAGTGGAGGAAGTTTCCAGCTCAGCGTTCTGAACCCTTCAAACCCTTTCGTGAACGATCCATCTGGACTTTTCACATGCATTTCCGTATCCAGCGCCTTGAAGGAGATGCGAGGTGCAATCTTCTTCCGCTTTACCTCTTCGTGATAATCCACAAACGAGAGTGCGCCGATCCAGTCGAACGTGCGCAGGACAAATGCCGCTCTTCTGCAGAAGAGACAGGTTCCATCGTAGAGAACCACGGTCGTTCCCCGTACCATTTTCTTTCCAAGTCTTTTAAGCCACACGAAATCCTCCGTCTGTAAGAGGCCAAGGTACCCCGCAATCATGGCATAACTGAAGAGCCCCACGTCCATCATGATAGCGATGAGAAGGTGCACGATTGCATTTGCCCCGATGATGAAAAGCCTCCAGGGAACACGAGCAAGAGACTTCTTGAGAGAAGGAATAACACCCGTGGCAAGCGGAACGACGAGAAAGAGAATCCATGCAAACTGCGATACGAGGACAACATGCGATGCAAGCCATGCGGTGTGATCAACAATAGGAAGGAACCACAATGGCACACGCGAGAAGAACGGATGTCGTAGTGCAATGGAAATCGCACTGCCATCCCACCACATGCTCCCGAGCATCTTTGTCCACGCAGCCGTGACGTAGATGACGATAAACTGCCAGAGAAGCAAATAATATGGCCATGCTGACATCTGTGCTATTTTTTTTACAGGATCCTTCCCTGTTTCATTCCATGCGGAAAAACGTGTACGCAAACTCCACACAGAAAAACTTTTATGGCAGGGCGAAAGGAGGAGGATGAAGCCGAGCATGCGGAGCATCGTGTCGCCTCCTGCAAGCACTGCCCAGAGTCGTTCGTGGAACGAGAAGAGAAGGAAGACGGACAGGAACAGTGCAGGACGCGTGAAGATGCCGACCATCACACAGAGAAGTGCGAGGAGGAAAATGTCATAGATCCACACAATGGCAGTGGGATCACCAATAAAGTCGAAGATGGAAAAGCGATAGTCCGTCCGTAAAAAATCGGGGATGGAATGGATGGGCACCAAACCGACATCACTGTAGTACGTCGTAATATCCTGCCACTGCAAGAGGAACGAGAGGAAGACAATGCCCGCGAAGGTAATGCGTAGGAGGCCAAACCCCGTTGTAGGAACGGGTCGGAAGAAGAATTGCTCGATGCGGGAGAGGATGCTGATCTTCATGAGGAAGTGCGGGGGCACACAAATGTGGCAATGGGTGACGGCGAGAAGGTGGGGATAAAGTGATCCCACCCGCCAAGTTTTTTGAGTTCCTCAGGAGAAGGGATGACCGAAATATCCGTCGTGAGTCGCGTGAGTGCTCCGGCAGGAAGCACCTTCGTTCGGCAAAGGAACGAGAGCAGGACTTTGCCACCACTGTCGGGATTATCCTGAATGTTGTTGAGAAGCTTCAACGTCTTTGCATGTTTCCACCATGGAATGGAAAAAGGATCGATGCGCACCATGGGAATCCACGCGCCATGACGGTCGATCTCTACGCGATAGAGAGAAACACGACGGATGGGGTCCGGCGCAAAGATGTTCCACTTTTGCCATTGGCTTGTGATGAGCAGGTACGAACGCACAAAAGGCGTTCCTTTGTCTGCAATAAAGCGGGAGAATGTATCCTTCGAATCATCTGGAATGCAGTAGATGGCAACAGCCGCCATGTGCCACACACAAAAAAGAATGATGAGCCAGCGGCATGCACGCTGTGAGCTTTTCATCGCTTCGGTTTGAGCAGAACGATTTCCCGCCCGACGAATTGATCGGAACGTCTGTACAGGAGCGACGTGCGAGGATTGGTCATGGATGTAATACCCTGTGGCAGGACGAGTTTGTAACCGTGTTTGACGGCAATGTCCGGAAGTTTGTCGCAGAAGACAGGGCCTTTCGAGCCGTACCACACGGGCCACATGCACACGATAGGGATTCCTTTCAAGGCGGTAGATGCATTCTTGAGA
>CAZEUQ010000113.1:0-2600 GCA_964515125.1 uncultured Candidatus Peribacteria bacterium | reverse complement strand
TCCAATCCGGCCGGGCGCACCATCTTTGATTTCGCGCTGCGCGCTAACTCTAAGAGTGAAGCGCGACGCCTAATACATGTTGTCCTCCGAAGCCCCGAAGGGCGAAGGAGGACTTCCGCAAGAACAGCCCGCCTTCGTCCACCTGCGCCGCTTCGCGGGCTTCGGTGGATCTACGGCGCGGCACAGGATCTTGCGACTCACTGCGTCGCTTCGCTCCTTGTTCGTCAGCAATTCACCTGTGGGGCTGTAGCTCAGCTGGGCCGAGTCCCGTCTTGACGGGACGAGCCACAAAAGGTGCTTGCGCGATCTCTGATAAAACTTTTCTTTTTCACCACCGTGGGGCTGTAGCTCAGCTGGCTAGAGCGCTTGCATGGCATGCAAGAGGTCAGGGGTTCAAGTCCCCTCAGCTCCACCAAACCTAGAACCCAAAACCTAAAACCTCTAAACTTCCATTATGACTCTTACCCTCGACTCCCTCCGCGAGGAACTCTTGCAATGGGATGGCTGTACCTTGAGCAAGAGTGCGAATGCCGTTCTTGGTGAAGGAAATCCCCATGCGGATGTTTTTTTTGTTGGGGAAGCACCGGGTGCAAAGGAAGATGAACTGAAGCGTCCTTTTGTGGGTGCTGCAGGACAGATGCTCGACTCCCTCCTTGCGAAGATCGGCATCCAGCGTTCGGATGTGTACATCAGCAACGTCGTCAAATACCGGCCACCCAATAACCGCGATCCTGAACCCATTGAAAAGGAACAATGCATGCCGTGGCTCATGCTGGAATTGGCTCTCATCAAGCCAAAAGTCATTGTGCCGCTTGGCCGCCATGCGCTGGGGCACTTCTTCCCGAGCATCAGCATTACCAATGCACACGGACGCGCGTTCAAGCTCACGGACGACATCACCGTCTTCCCGATTTATCATCCAGCCGCTGCACTCCATAACGGAAATTTACGGAGCGGCTTGGAGTCCGATTTTCTTGGCCTCGGTGAACATCTCAAGTCCCGCGGACTTCTTCAGAAAGCAGCATGACGGCACTTCTTTTTCGCATTTCGTTATCGGCCATTTTGTCTGTCGCTTCCTTGCTTGTGGTGCTGTATCGCGTGAGTCCGCTTACCTCACCGGGGCTCGCACTCCCGTTTTTCTTCCTCACGGTCTTTCTCTCCATTGCATCCGTCGGTGCGCTTCTTTTTTATGCTGCGTGGTATTTTTTACCGACGGAAGGTCTGGATAACGGAAAAAAACTCACAATTGCTCTGCGCGAGGGAGTATTTCTTGCTCTTGCAACCATCCTCTCGATCCTCTGTTTTCTCTTAAACATCGCAACGTGGTGGGTGATTTTGCTCCTCTTTCTTGTGTTTGTTTTGATCGAAGCAGCACTGCATGTATAGGAGGTTGATTGGTTGATGTGAGAAAGAGATCTCTGAACCAATCAACCAAAAACCAATCAACCAATAACCCAGCCTCTGCTACACTCCTTCCATGTCCGACCTACCCTCTCCATGGTCCGATCATCATGAGCGCATTGAACGCGCGGCATCTGCTGCCGAGTTGGATGCCCTCGAGCATGAGCTTTTTGGGCGTAAGGCAGGGCTGATGACCATGGCACTCGCAGGACTGGGTGCGATGAGCATGGAGGAGAAGAAAACGCAGGGACCACTCCTCAATGCCGCAAAGCGATCACTGGAGCAGGCCATCATCCAGAAGCGGTCGAGCCTTTCTTCGTCATCGTGGAAATCACTCGAAACGGATGACCTCCTCGATGTGACGTTGGATCTTCCCACAAAAGAACACGGACACTTGCATCCCATCCATGAGTTTATTGCGCAAGTGGAAGAAGTCTTTGGCCGCATGGGGTTCGATACAGCGTACGGTCCCGAAATTGAAACGGAAGAGATCAATTTTAATAAACTCAATATTCAGGCAGATCACCCCGCGCGCGATAGTCAGGATACGTTCTGGATGTCCGGCAAAAAATCGACGGTTCTTCGTACGCATACATCCCCTGTGCAGATCCGCTACATGCAGACGCACAAGCCACCCTTCAGAATGATCTGCCCCGGAAAAGTATATCGCAAAGATTCCGACGCAACGCACTCACCCATGTTCCATCAATTTGAAGGCATGATGATTGGCGCCGATGTCTCGCTTGCGAATATGAAAGCAGTCATGGAAATGGCGGTACGAGAATTGATTGATGACAAGGCAGAATTCCGTTGGCGCACGGGGTACTTCCCCTTCGTGGAGCCAGGACTGGAAATGGATATGCGTTGGAGAGGGGATGAATCACAGAGTCGCGAGGGAAAGTGGCTGGAGATTTGTGGCTGCGGCATGGTGCATCCGAATGTTCTGAAAAACTGTGGGATTGATCCCAAGAAATGGCAGGGTTTTGCGTTTGGCTTTGGCGTCGAACGAATGCTCATGATTAAACATCAAATTCCCGACCTACGCTCCTTCTTTTCTGGTGACCTGCGCTTTCTCAAACAATTCTAAACGTGAGAGAGCTTCGGTCGGCAGGCGAACCTTCGCTCTTTTTATCAAGGAGATTTACGGTTTCTCAAACAATTTTAGTCAGGAAGAATGATAATAAAAAGCCGCCCACCCC
>CAZEUQ010000112.1:0-2622 GCA_964515125.1 uncultured Candidatus Peribacteria bacterium | reverse complement strand
CTCATGGCAACGAAGCAATCCATCGTTGATTTCCTGACAGATCAAATGCAGAGCGCAGGAAATATCCGAAGCAGAAAAATGTTCGGCGAATACGCCATCTACTGCAATGACAAAGTCGTCGCGCTCGTGTGCGACAATCAGCTCTTTGTAAAACCGACCGATGCGGGAAAGATGATGATAGAGGGTATCGAAGAAGCTCCTCCCTACCCCGGAGCGAAACCGCACTTTTTGATAGGGGAAGAGCGCTGGGAAGATCGTACATGGCTCTCGGAGCTCATCAGAAAAACCGCTGATGCGCTTCCCGCATCGAAGAAAAAACACTAAGCAATGTTCAACTGCCTCTTCTTGTACCACGTTGCGATGGTTCCCTTACGATCAAACAATTGGAGAAATCGCAAGAGAAGCTCGTTACGACGATCCGGCCACGCAATATCATCGGAAATCTTGGGAAGATGATAGCGCTCAATGTCATCACCAAGGACATCATTCGCAAAACAGAGCGTTGAGCAGATGCCCCACGCACGAAGGTACGCGGCAGCACGGGCGCCATTCTTGGGACTGGTAACAAGAAAAACGTTCTCTGTGGAAAGATTCTTCTGGCGAATGATTGCAACAGAATTTTTAATGTTCTGTGCCGTGTCGATGGAATGATCCTCGGTGAGGATGCAGTCGGAAGGAACGTTCCATGGCTCCCGTTCAACGTACCCCTGCATTGCCTCGCCCTCCGATGGTGTCGTCTCTCCTCCAGGACGTCCTCCTGTGAAGAGAATGATGCCCGACCCATGTTGTTTCCATAGCTTCGCCGCCGCTGCCGCACGCAGTTCGCTCTGCGCGCCGATCCACATATAGGGTGGGTCTCCCTGCTGTTTTTGATTCAGTCCGGCACCCAATGCAATGATCACGACTGTGGCCATGCCGACATTCTACAGCAACATGCTCGTATAGCGGGTGCCAGTTGGTATGCAATAACGCCAGTGATCAAAAAGCGTTCCTTATCCTCGACAATATACCCTCTGAGCTTCCGAATCTTTCCATCAGACATTTTAAAGACATCACAAAAAACAAGCGTCAATATTTGGAGCGGGATACTGGAATCTATTACAACTATTGCTTTACATGAGAATCTATCTGAGATCACTGCGTTCGAATCAGGACATCACTGAGCCTTTTTTATACTTATGATTTTATATCCATCAGTTACCCTTTCTTCTATTTTGTTTTCAGTTTTTTTGACTCGATATATCACTTTATAATGAACAATGACTGCTGCTCCATCTTTCAATTGTTCAAAAAGGTTTTGATCGACGTTGCTTCTTTCTTCAATTGGTGTGTTCTCATGAAAATATTTTACTGTAAGAGTATATGTATCGGGCGTTGTTAATTGACCAGGAAGACCGGGTTCTCCGAACGTTAAGGGGAGTCCTTTTATGTAGGTCATATCTCCCACTGTCCCACGAGTCTCCATTTCTTTTGAGAACTCTATTCGGCTCTTGGAAGAGCATCCTGTTGTCAGTGCAAGAAGTCCTGCCGCACTGGCACGAAGACTATCAACAAAAAAATCTCTTCTTGTAACCAGTTCTGGTTCCATAGTATCTGACTCCAAAAATTCTCTTTGCTGGCTCATAATTTCGATTATTACTTACTTGGGAATTTTTGTCAATGGAGCTCCTTATGGAGCTTATTATTTGGAAAACTAATAATGATACCGACACGAGATAATAGTGATCTTCCTGCCTTTCACTTGGTAGACAAGGCGGTTTGTTGCATCGATTCTTCGCGACCAATAGCCTTGTAAGCTAAATTTAAGTGGCTCGGGTTTGCCAATACCTTTGAACGGCTTTGCCTGGATTGCCCTGCATAATTTCTGGATCCTTTGGAATTTTTTTAGATCATTCTTTTCCCAAAAGCAATAGTCGGCATACGCCGATTGAGAAAATTCCAAGATCATATTAGAGTTTTACACGAACTGTCTTTCCTCTCTTTGCTTCCCGCATAGATTTCTCAAGATGTTTGCGGTTCTTCTCTGAAGAAAGCAAGTACGCTGTTTCTTGTAACGAAAGAAAATCATCCAGAGAGAGTACAATGGCCTTTCGTCCTCTGCTCCTGGAAACAACAATTTCTTCACAGTCATCCTCTGCCTTATCCAGGAAGAGGGCCAAATTTTGCCGAAAGTCCGTGTAGGAAACAGTGGTCATAAAAAAGGTACGTAATTACGTACTTATTGTAGCATCGGAAGAATTTTCCTGCAAGTCCATTTCATCAATCTGAAACTCATAGGGCTGCCTTTTCGAGATCTCTCGATCTGACTCCTCATCCCATTGGCGCTTTGCTTCATCCTCTATCTGCAACCAGAAATCATCATCTTCTTCAGTCCTTCCACGGGCGCGCACCAATTCTTCTGCTGTTTCGCGCACGATGTGCCATCGCAGCATATCTAGTTCTATTTCTTCCAAAAGGGATTGTTCATCGTTGTAAGGCATATGTACGTGTGTAGGAACATGCCAATTTTGGCAAAGCACTTTCCAAGCTGCACGAAAGAATAATCTTGAAAAGAGAGAGAGAGCGTTCCTCCATGGCTTTTCTAGAACAAAAATGCAGTTCCATGACAATCCAGAACAGACA
>CAZEUQ010000111.1:0-2671 GCA_964515125.1 uncultured Candidatus Peribacteria bacterium | reverse complement strand
AAGATCAAGAAAAACTGGCCGCCAATATCCGGCAGTTTTTGGCAATGCAGCATTATGCGGTGACGGTCACGCACGACGGACGCGATGGCTTTGAAAAGGCGATGACGCTCGATCCGGACCTGATTATCCTCGACTTAAACCTTCCCGGTATGGATGGTTATTTGATTTGCTCCATGCTGCGACAGCAGCAGAAAAATATGCCGATCCTCATGCTCACCGCGCGTGCAAAACAACAGGAAGTCATTCAGGGGCTTAACCTTGGTGCCGATGACTACCTCACAAAACCGTTTGATCTCGATGAACTGCTTGCCCGGGTAAGGGCGCTCCTTCGCAGAAACGGCCAGGAAAAGTCGCCGCGCCTTTCCGTTGGTTCTGTCACAGTGGATACCAACACGCAGGAAGTATGGAAAGGGGATCGCAAAGTAAGCTTATCTCCCAAAGAATATGCCCTGTTGGAATTCCTGCTCCGAAACCGCGGTATTGTGCAGGAGCGTCCGCGCATTTTGGAACATGTGTGGGGAGGTCGCGATGAACTGATGTTCTCGCAGACGGTGGATGTGCACATTGCCTACATCCGCAAGAAACTTGGTAAGAGGACAATAGAAACCGTTCCCGGAAAGGGGTATATGATTCCGGCGTAACGATGTTTCGCCGTATCAGTGTCCTTATCGCGCTGCAGTTTACTGCTTTTGTGTTTTTACTCTTCCTCGTGAATGGTGCACTCTTCCTTATTGCAGATTTCAGCACCGCAAAGCGTCAGACGCATGATCGCCTCCTTAGAACGGCCGACTACATCAACGACCGCGTGCATTCGCAGTCGGGATTACAAACATCGTTTCTTCCGCCGGAAGTCCGCGACCGCATCCGCATCATTGGTCCCAACGGGGAAATTATCTTCAATGGGGGATTATTTACGAATGTTCCTTCGCTTCGCACGGATCCCTTCGTAGAAGCGCGCATTCAGAATGACGATTACACCATCTACACAAGTCCGCTCATCGGGAATGACTTCTCGCGTGGGTATGTACAGATTGCGGATATCGAACGGTTGCAATTTGGCGATCTTCCACGCCGCGCGACCATCTACCTACTCGTCAGTCTTGCCATTTCCCTCCTCACATTCTTCGTCGGGCTCTTCTTCGCACGAAGGAGTCTTAAGCCTGCGGAAGAAATGGTAGAACGCTTAGAGCAGTTTACGCAGGATGCAAGCCACGAACTGCGTACACCCATTGCGGCGCTTAATTCGTCCCTAGACCTTGCACTGAAAACAAAAAAATATCGAGAAGGGATCCAGTCTGCGAAGGATGATTTACAAGAAGTTTCTATCCTTGTGGAGCGGCTTTTGGAACTTGCGCGTCTGGACACGTTTTCCTTCGAGATGAAATCCATCGATATTTCATCCCTCACAGAAGCGCTCGTTGCACGCATGAAATTGCTCGCAAAGAAAAAACATGTCTCCATCGTCACGCATATCGATACGGACATTATGGTTCTTGGTGATGAATCACTCATCAAGCAGCTCATTACAAACCTTCTCACAAATGCTATCAAATTTTCTAAACCGGAAGGTGGTGAGATTCATGTAACACTCACGAAATATGCGTTGTCCATTCAAGATCACGGTATCGGTATCGCAAAAGAGGCATTACCGCACATCTTCGACCGGTTTTATCAGGTGGAAACATCGCGTACGAAGGATGGATATGGACTCGGTCTTGCTCTCGTCAAAAGAATCGCCGATGTGCACGGCTGGAGGTTGGATGTGCGGAGCAAAGAGGGGGAGGGGACGGCGTTCACGTTGCATTACAGTGCATCGAAAAAGAAAAATCCAAACTCTTAACGTCCTCTTAAAGGTCCATGGATACGATGTTCACGCATTCGTTTTATTCTTTCCAATCTTCTTTATGAAGCTTCATGAGACAACACTCGTTGCAACGGTCACGGCGGTATCGCTCATGGCTGCAGGCACCATGGCGTTTGCACAAAGTTCCACGGGAACATCATCATCCACTCCAGCAGACCCTGCTGCCTGTTCCGCTGCACTCGATACACTCAATACAGCGATGGGTCCGGCCATCGATGCACGTGCAACGACCGAAAAGAACGCGCTCGCAGCAAAAACAACGGCACTCAAGGCTGCGCTTGCGCTCACGGATGAAACGGCACGAAAGGATGCCATTACCGCTGCTGAAAAAGCATTTATGAAATCCATGAAAGATGGCATGCAGCAATCACAGGATTCTGTGAAGGCAGCCATGGAAGCCATGCGCACATCGTGTAAAGGACTCCTCGGGTTCCCAGGTATGCGCCACGGAGAAATGGGGATGGGCATGATGCGTGGACCACATCATGGATTTATGAAGGGTATGCACGATTCTAAACATGATAACAATGAAGATGACAACGGAGGGGCCTCCAGTTCTGTATCAAACTCGTAGGGATAAAGGCGGGGTGAGGAAGCAAAAGGAGTCACCGGGGTGGCTCCTTTTGTCATTGAGACTGTACAAGAGGAAAGATGGTTCCTATACTTCAGTGCGATGCACATGCTGCGGAGCACCCCCCTCTTCTTAAAAGAAGCACCTCTAAAAGGCGCTCTTTTTTTGGCGGCAGGATGCTTCTTCTTTTCGCTTGGTCCGGTCTCTGTTTCTGCGGCAACGTTGTATTGGGTGGG
>CAZEUQ010000110.1:0-2721 GCA_964515125.1 uncultured Candidatus Peribacteria bacterium | reverse complement strand
GGTGGGTATGAATGATGTCTCCCCTTCTTGGACCTTGCCATCGAAAATGATTTTCTTCACAGAACAGGGTGAACCGGGAACGGATACCATCTCTGTGAGCGATGAGAACATGCGAATCGTACGAGCAGTGTCTATTTTTTGTGGAAGAACATACACGGATGCCTGCTCCTCAAATGCTTCGCGAGAGACACTCCCATAAAAACGTTCGGCTTCCGTTGTTGCGCGGAGCATGGCAATGCTTGTTTTTAGCTCTGTGAGGCGGTCACCCAATTGCATGGACCGTGCACGTAGCGCCGTAACCGATGCAAGTTGATGCGTAAAGAGCCAGAGGGCTGCAAGCACAAGCAGACATCCTGTTATGAGGAAGATGCCCGAGAGGGCAAAGCCAGTGCGTGGCAACGAGAATTTCATGAATGTTCTTGGAGCGTGAGGATGATCGTAAACGGTGATTGAGTGGAACCATCGGCCTGTGCAATCGATTGGTACTCTGGCTCTGAGACACGTGCGAAGACGCTGTTCCTCCGCAGTGCATCCGTCATGCGCGCAAGAAGTTGAATGGACTGACCCTGTGGGTCACTCACTGTTCCGGTCATGGTGATGGCAGATCCATCAAAAGTGACGGATGTAAGGTCGATCACAGAGCTTTCACCCTGCACTGCATTAATAGCATTCATAGCACGAGCCAGACGAGAGACTGTGGATTGATCACGCAATGCAATCACACGTCGCAGCACGGGCGTCGGAGCAAGTGCAAGAAGTTTGTCACGTTGTTCAAGAAGGCTCGCTTGTTTTGTTGTAAGTGACTGCTCTTCCTGCGTAAGGTCCCCCACACGCACGACAGAATCACCCATATGAACAGGGAATCTATCCGGCATGATAAGAAGTGCAACAAGGGACATGCCACAGAAGAGTGCGGCGCCAAATAGCGCAAGAGGAAGTGAAAGATCCTTCAGCGCCTGAGCATATGCCGGGAAGATGCGATGTGTCTTCATACGTTCAAAACAGTATAGCAGAAAACCGCTCTTTTTGCTATACTGGAGCCATATAGTCCAGTTTCCCCCTTTCCCATGGATGAACTCATTGCCAAGATTGCGGATCTCTTGAGTGCTGTAAACGTGGGCAAGGACTCTCTTTGAGGCAAGAAAAATACCGGATGACATCAAAGAACTGGAGAAAAAAACAGAAGGAGAAATTTGGGAAGACCAGAAATTGGCGAAAGCGGTATTTGGAAAGCTCCGTCAGTTGAAAAACTTATGGGAACCCATGCTTAAGTTACAGGGTGATGTAAAAGCACTTTCGGACATTGCCTCCAGTTCCACGAGTGATGATATGGATGACCTTGAAAAAGATTTTCTGAAACTGCACGATGCATGGCTTACCCTGGAGCGAATGATTTACTTGAGTGGGAAGTATGATCTTGGAGATGCCTACGTGAGCATTACGAGCGGAGCAGGCGGTACCGAGGCCCAGGATTGGGCCGCCATGCTCATGCGCATGTACCTCCGCTACTGCGAACGAAAAGGATGGAAAACGGAAATACTGGAAAAGACCGACGGGCAGGAAGCAGGCATAAAATCCGTGACGATGCATGTGAGCGGCGACAGTGCGTACGGGCTTTTGAAGAATGAAAAAGGCACGCATCGACTCGTTCGACTCTCCCCTTTTAATGCGAAGAACTTGCGACAGACATCGTTCGCGCTCGTGGAAGTTCTGCCCGACATGGCCGAACACTTCCATGATGTTGTCATTAAGCCCGATGACATTCGCGTTGATACCTTTCGATCGGGCGGAGCAGGAGGCCAACACGTGAATAAGACTGACAGTGCCGTGCGCATGACGCACATTCCAACAGGCATTGTCGTTGTATGCCAGAACGAGCGAAGCCAATTACAAAACCGTGAACGTGCGATGGCCTACTTGAAAGCAAAGCTGCATCAGTTCAATGAAGAACAGGAAAAGAAAGAGCTCAACACGCTCAAAGGATCGACCAAGAGCGCAGACTTTGGCAGCCAAATACGCAGTTACGTGCTGCACCCCTACCAAATGGTAAAAGACTTACGAACCGACGTGGAGACGAGTGATACGCAGGGAGTACTGGATGGAGATTTGGATCAGTTTATTGAAGCGGAGCTCAAGAGAAGCTAGTCGCTAGAGGCTTGAGGCGAGAATCGATATACTCGCGGAGCATTTGGAGAGATGGCCGAGTGGTTGAAGGCGCACGACTCGAAATCGTGTAGGCCCGCAAGGGTCTCGAGGGTTCGAATCCCTCTCTCTCCGCCAGCTAAAAACTATTGCAATTTGTAGAGTTCAGAGTAAAATTTGCGTAATCTTTTAAATATTGTAATATAGCAATCGCGTATTTTGAGGGATATTCGATTGCTGTACTAAGAGCACTCAAGCGGACAGCAAGGTGCTTTCTGGAGAGTGCTAACCATCCTGGAGGATTGGTTCATGTCTCAACGAGACGGATTGTCAGGTCGTGGCGGCCCTCGCATGCAAGGTCAAGCGGGAGGCAAAGGTTGGCAAAATGCCGACGAAAAGATTGCCAAAAGGCAGAAGGTCGGCAAGCGTTCCAGGCGCAAGCGTGGACGCAGACATTTCACCACCACCATGACCTAGCTGTACAGCGATCGGCTTCGGCCGATCAACCCCGCCCCCCTCACCTCGAGGTGGGGCGGTTTTTTTCTTGAGATATGTACAGAAATCTTTACACTCCTTCCG
>CAZEUQ010000109.1:0-2745 GCA_964515125.1 uncultured Candidatus Peribacteria bacterium | reverse complement strand
TCCATACTCTCAGCCATGCTCTCTCGTAAAACCCACACACTTCTGGTCTAGTCCCGAGCTCTGGTGGAGGAGAAACACGCATAAAAAACAGCGAACTGCCATACTGTAGCTGTGCGATGCGTGCTCTGTAAAGGACGCAAGAGATTCAAAGAGCCCTCGGGCACAAAGGCGCCCAAAGGGCTTGAAGGAACGACGAAGGCTCTTCGTTACTGTACGTACGACACGATGGTCGCAGCAGGGAGCACAACGGGGTTTGCCATGACGCTGATCACGAGGAATGCAGCGAACAGGGACATTGCACCAGCGAATCCAAGAACGCACTGTGCAGTGCCGTGAGAGAGATAAGGGTGTTTCATAGCGGGTGTGGGTATGGGTATGGAATGAATTATTATAGCACAAAGTGGGTAAAATTCAAAGAGCGTCTCTCAAAAGAAGTCAGAGGATAGTGGTCAGAAGGCAGTCTGGAAGCCAAAAAATGATGTCCTGCGTTCGCAAAAAATCGCGCATTTTCGCGGGCGGGAACGCGCGCGCTGTTTTCTTACAATTGCACCCACGCCAGCAATTTCCGCATGAGCGAAAAACGCGGAGGCCTTTCAACGAATCTGCTTCGCACAATGTCTCTTAAGAGAATCCTGCGCAGTGTTACGAGAGGGTGAAGCGGTTTTCGGGAAATCAGCACGCACGCCTCGCCAACACCATCGAGTGATGAGCTGATCAAGTTTGTGGATCCAATAAGAGCATGCGCATGATCCACAAGGATCACCTTGCCATGCACCATGCCGGGAAATAACAAGACCCGCATGCGCTTGGGGTTTCCCTTCTGCAGGAGGACGCGGACAGATTCCATGTTTGCGTTCCGATGAATATCGGGACTATCGGGAAGAATGACAACAACATCAATTTCTTGTTTTGATGCTTGGACGAGAAGATCCAATACGTCGGGATCGGCAATGTATGCCTGCTCCACGACGATGGATTTTTTTGCATCGCGTAGAAGATGCATCACTGCCTGCCGCATAACGGGTTTTCCATCGATACTCACAAGAAGGCGTACCGACGCTCCATCCCTTGAAGATGTTCCTGCAAGGTAGTGTCGTACGAATGAGGATCCGCGCAGCTCCACCGCATAGTCATGCCACGAGAAGCGGTATTCGTCGGCAAAGTTCATGCCCATCACCATGAGGAACCGCTCATCTATGAGGACGCACTTCGCGTGATTGACATGAGCATGATGAGAAATATGGATGCGCGCGTGATTCCAGAAACGCTTCCAGAGAGGATCATCCGCATTCTTCGTACTGACGAAATCCCTCGACGCCTCGAAGACATCGCCGACAATCTCTTTCGTCACATGCACTTCAACACCGCGATCCGCCGCATCTACAAGGCATTCCGCCATGCGCTTTCCTGTTGCATCATCCGCCCAGATGAACATCTGCACGATGATGGTATGACGAGCCTTCTCGAAAAGATGTTCAAGGCGGTTAAAGACGTTTGCATCTGCCCACAGGCGTACAGATTCCTTTGACGTATGGTGGCCACGGCCAATCTTTCGTACCACCATACGGATACGCAGACGCGTGAGCAATCGCAAGCCGCGAATTCGTGCCCCTGCGTGCTTTCCAGATAAAAAATGCACGCTGCCTCGCACAATTGTGCGGATGGTGCGGAGCCAACGGTGTAATGGGGACATGGGTACATAATACTGACAAGAAGGCAGAAATCAGAAGGCAGAAATCTATAACGGATCACTGATTTCTGACTTCTGATTTCTCTTCTCTTCCCATTTGGAACTTCTATTCTCCTCCATTACTATGTGTCCATGCCCGTTTTCGCGGCCTTTTTAGGTCACAACCCCCCCTTGAGCAAGAGTGAGCTTGCAGCAGTCCTTCCGGATATTTCCTTTGGGAGCTTTATTGGCAAGCAAGTGCAGGTGTTTGAGACGGAACATCCCATCGATCAGCAGTGGCTTTCTATGGTGGGCGGAACGATGATCATTGCGAAGAGGATTGGAGAGGGAAACATCTCATTGAGCGATGTCCCCGCCGCACTCCTCATCGAGCTTGCAGGCGTAAAGGGCAAAGCGACGTTTAGTCTCCGCACCGTTGGGCTTTCTCCCCGTGACGTGCGCGCGTTGTACCGCGACTGTAAAAATCATTTGAAGGCAAAATCGATGCCCAGCAGGTACATTGGCAATGAACGCGAGGCAGCGCTTGCGGTGCAACTCCACGACGAAGAATTGTTGGATGGTACAGGCGGTGTAGAACTCGTCGTGCTGCGTGACGGCAAACACGTGTGGATCGGTCGCACCGTTGCCGCGCAGGATACAAAAAAATACACGAAACGTGATATGGAAAAACCCGTACGAGATACATCCACAGGGCTTCTGCCTCCCAAGCTTGCGCAGCTGATGATCAATCTTGGACTCTCGTTCATCCGTGGAAAAGACGGCGGCCTGCCCGATACCGTCACGATATTTGATCCTTTCTGCGGCACGGGGGTTATCCCCATGGAATGTGTGTTGCGTGGTATTCATGTTCTTGCATCGGACGTTGCCCCAAAGGCCGTGACGGGGACCACAAAAAACCTTGAATGGACGCGCAGGATCTTCAATGTTTCCAAAGATGTTACATCCACCGTCTGGAAGCAGGATGCAACGAAGGCGTTTGAACTGCCGAAGAAACCGGATGTCATCGTTTCCGAGACAACGCTGGGTGATGCACTGAAAAGAAGACCGCTCCCCAA
>CAZEUQ010000108.1:0-2756 GCA_964515125.1 uncultured Candidatus Peribacteria bacterium | reverse complement strand
TTCAATTCAAACTTTGCTGCCATTCGGATTCCTCCTGATTTATTGGTGTTGATGGAAAGCGACAAACTTCTTCGCTTCTTTTGTTGTATGTGCGGCGCATCATAAAACAGCAGTCAAAGAGGCGAAAGGTTGAAAGGGAAGATGCTTTCTGGTTTTCGATCAGGCTTGAAAATGTTGCCGCTCAAAACAGCGTCAATTGTTCGCGTGGGGCATCCGGTTTTTGTTCGGGTAAGTTTTCAACAAGGGCTGGTTCTATTTTTGGCGGAGCGTGGATTTCATGTTCTGCTGCTTCTTCCTCGCGGCGGCGAAGCTTCCAATCCCATCCGCCTAGAATGTGCGCTGGCGTATACCAGCGGCTGTACTCCTCAAGGGCCAGAGTGTTGCCGTGAACGATGACTGCCGGAATATGCAGCAATGAGAACTGCAGATAAGCCATGTGAACGCATTTCACATCAACGTCAATCGCCGTGACATGAAGGTGCTGTTGGTAATTGACACCGGCGTCGCGCATGGCTTGTGCTAAAGCGATGACCATTGAGCCGGAACCGACGGCTGGTTCTTGGGCGGTGACAAAACCACGTTCTGAAATTCTGGCCTTTAAGTCCTCACCATCGCCAACGGTCATATTGGCCATCATTCGGGAAACGTCATAGGGCGTAAAGAACTGCCCAGCCCATTTGTTGTGAAGTTCGAGATCGTGAAAGGTGCGGCCAAGAACGTCGCTGAAGCCGCTTTCGAGTGCCAGTGTGAGAAGGGAGAGTCCCTGCGAAAACTTATCAAGCTCTTCGCGGCTGTAGCTTTTGACGATTTGCATATAACGCTCTTCGCGCTTCTCGCGTTGTATGAGGTCTACTGCATTGCTAAAGGCAGTTGCGGCCATTTCGCAAAAATCTGAAAACACTTGCCAGTGGCTGTGACGGCCATAAAAGCTGTTCAGGAGCTTAGCCAGCTCCTTTTGATGGTCAAGCACGGGCGGCGGGCGGTTTCTGTCTTGCGAATTCTCTTTACTTTTCGGAGAGCGCATTTCTGCTCTATCTGTGGATAGAGAAAATCTAAATGAGGCTCCTTCGAAGTCTTCCAAAGAAATCGGTGGTTCGTTAATTGTGGCTTTAATGGGCTGAGTTGATTGCATAGTGAGGCTGTTTTTATGCCAATAGTGATAGCAAATTTCTCAGCCCTAAGCTACATCGCCAGACAAAAAACATTCCTGCAATCTGAAAAGACAAAAGCAACCGGATCAGCACTCCGGGTAGCCAGCACGAACAACTCGGAACCAACTCGGAAGCCGACAGCTTCCGATCTCTGCCAATGACGAAACCGCATATTTTTATTATCGGCTTTCTGGGTATATATACCCAGAAAGCCGATAATCTTTACATCAAGATTTTGTAGGTACATGTACCTACAAAACGCCTCTATTCAATTTTGGCCACCGCAATGTGCTTCATCTGACATCAAGATTTTCCAGACAGCGTCTGGAAAATTCAACGCTGGTCGGATTTCGCAGACAGTGTCTGCGAAATCCGAGACAGCGCCTCGGATTTCGCGCTTGCTCACGTTTTCCGCTTTTCTGGTCGCATTACAATGTATTGCCTGTCGTGTAAGGTGAGAAGGGCAGGGAAGCGACGTTAATAGATGTCGCTCAGGTCTACAAAATATGGTAGCATTTATAGATAGAGGGTTGATAAAAGCCCTGTTAAATTGGCTTTTTTGTGGAGGTGTTAAGAATGATTGTGATGTTTGCTCCTGATGTAGAAAAAAGGATCGTCGCCTTAGCTGCACAGATGAAGATTGATCCAGCATCTTTCGTTGCAACTTTTGTCGAGAAGAATTTGACCGATGAATTGGCGATGGCTCCGACAAAAGCTTTTGGTCTGGATGATGATTATGATCCGGAAGTCGGAATGCGCGCGGTCGCGGCGCTGATCAATCGCACGCCTGAACAAATAAAAGCTGCCCAGGAACGAGCGATCAGAGAGTTCAAGCCAAAAAGAGAATTGCCTCCTGATGTTTCACCTTTTGAGGTGTTGCCAATCATCAGGGGTAATGAAACCGATGAAGAAGTCTTACAAGCTCTCAAAGATTTAAGCTAATGCCTGCCCTTTACGTTTTAGACACAAACATCCTTGTTCACCTTGTCCGAGGGGATTCCACTGGAGAAGAGATAAAGGCGAAATACGCACCTTACACCAGCGACCCAAAGCTCCTTATTTGTTCTGTGACAGATGGAGAATTGCGATCCCTCTCCCTACAGTTTTCCTGGGGAGATCAAAAGATGGACAAGATGAACTTTGCTCTCGATTATTTCGGGCGAGTGCCAATTGAAACGAAAGATGTGATGGAAGCCTACGCTGCGATTGATTTCTTCTCAAAGTCACAGGGAATCAAGATGGGTAAGAACGATGTATGGATTGCCGCAGCCGCTTATAAATCAGGCGCGACGCTGGTCACAACAGATGACGACTTCGATCACATTGCTCCTGCCTTTATCGCTGTTGATAAACTGTTGTATGCGTAAAGCGCCTGGCTGAGAGACTCGTCAGGCTTTAGAATAAGTAGATAGTGCAGACAATGTCTGCACAGTCGTGCTGTAATTTTTCAGACAGTGTCTGAAAAATTCATGGGCAATGAAATTTCGTAGACACTGTCTGGCAATTTCAGAAACGCCTCGAAAAGCCCAAACGCTGCCTGGAATTTTCGATTTGGCTGGCATTGTCTAGTGGTTTCTGCTTTCTACAAATTCGCTGGCTTGTCTC
>CAZEUQ010000107.1:0-2764 GCA_964515125.1 uncultured Candidatus Peribacteria bacterium | reverse complement strand
TTCCCGTAATATCGTAAATCGGCGTGATGATGGCAAACACCACGAACCCAACAAGGCTTCCGACGATGATCAACATGGCAGGTTCCAGTGCGGTCGACAGGTTTTTCACCGCGTGCTTTAAGTCTGCACTGTAATATTCATTCAAGTAGAAGAGCGTATCTTTTATGGAGCCCGTTCGTTCTCCGACTGCAATCAAGCGCTGAAAGAGCTGTGGAATGCGAGGGTGTTTCTGGAGTCCTTCAGAAAGTGGCGCACCGGCGGTCACTATCTTCGTAACATCTTTGATGATGTCCTTGTACACAGGATTCTCCAGGGAATCACCCGTGATGGTGAGTGCTTCAACAATCGGAATGCCGCTTCCAAGAAGACTCCCCAGCGTTCTGCAAATGCGTGTGAGGTTAAAGAGATGCACGATGTGCCCAATCAAGGGGATGTGCAGAACGATCGGCGCGGTGATGGCTTTCAGCGTTCGTGCGCGGAAGGCGATGATCACCGTTGCAAATGCGACGATAGTCCCAAGGACGATTGCCGTTCCATGCGCTTCAAACGCGCGCGCAACGAAGAGGAGAATTTTTGTAGGGAGTGGCAGTTCCACGTTCATGCTTTCGAAGAGTGGAATGATTTGCGGGAGAACGAAGAGGGAGATGGAAAGTCCAAGACCCGTGACGGCGACAAGGACCAGCGACGGATACAACATGGCGCTCCGTACCTCTCTGCGTGTTTCGGCAACGTCTGTCATGTACGCGGCTGCTTCCTCAATATTCTCACGGAGTGATCCACTGATTTCTCCGGTGTGGATGAGCTGGAGGACGAGCGTCGGAAAGTTTCGCGGGGCAGTCTGCATGGCCTCAAAAAATGTGTGGCCTGTTTCTACGCTCATCTTTAGGTGGTCGATCACTTTCTTCATACCCGATCCTCTTCGTGCATCCATGGAATTTACCGCTTCGGAAATATTCAGTCCTGCCTTGAGCGTCATGCTCAAGTGTTTGAACAGTGCGATTGCATCTACCATGCGGAGTTGACGTTTCATGAGCGGCATACAAAGTGAAGAGAAGAGAAATCAGGAAGTTGTCGAGACGCGATAGACTTCTTCGATAGTCGTAAGGCCTTCCAAGACTTTTTCAATGCCATCTTCAAACATCGTGCGCATTCCTTGCTTGTGAGCTTGCGCTGCAATCTCGTCGGCATTCGCGTGATTCATAATCATCCGTTTGATGTCCGGTGTTACTTCTAACATTTCGAAAATACCAATGCGTCCCAGGTATCCTGAATTTTTACACATGGGACATCCTTGTCCTTTGAACAAACGGAGTGTCTTCTGTTGTTTGCCGAGGAGTTCCAACGCGTGGATAGGCAGACGGTTTCCCAGTTCCTCCAAACTTGTCTCTTCACTGCGAATGCAGTGTGTGCAGATTTTGCGGACAAGGCGTTGTGCGACTACGATGTTCACGGTGGATGCAACGAGGAACGGTTCCACATTCATATCCAAAAGACGTGGGAAGGCCGTTGCGGCATCGTTCGTGTGGAGCGTCGAAAGCACAAGGTGACCCGTCATAGCGGCGTTCACCGCGATGTTAGCCGTTTCCTCATCGCGGATTTCTCCAACAAGAATCACATCCGGATCTTGACGTACAATCGTACGCAGTCCCGATGCAAACGTAAGGCCAACGTCACTGTTTACTTGGATCTGTGTGAGGCCTTTTGTTTCATATTCCACAGGATCCTCAATGGTCATCAGGTTATCTTCCGGGACATTCAGGATCTTCAAAAGTCCGTAGAGGGTCGTTGTTTTTCCGCTTCCGGTCGGACCCGTTACAAGAATCATGCCCCAGCTGCGTTCACTCTGGCGTTTCATAGTTTCCAGATCCTGACGGCTAAATCCCAGGCGGTTTAAATTCAGTCCTTGTTCCGAAGACGACAAGATACGCATCACAGCTTTTTCACCGACGATGGTTGGAACAATAGAGACACGAACATCGGTCCGTTCTTTTGCGTCATCTTCATCGAAGATGGAAATTTTTCCGTCCTGTGGAACCATGTGTTCATCAGTACGGAGTCGTGCCAACACTTTCACGCGGAGGATAAGAAGATCATGGATGGTCTGTGGGAGCATCAATTCCGTCTGCATGAGTCCGTCGATACGGATACGAATTGCGGTTCCTTCTCGCTGCGGTTCGATGTGCATGTCGGATGCACCGCTTGCAATAGCGTGGCGGATCAAGACATCGAACAATTGAGGAACACTGTTGTCCTGTGCTTTCGTCTTCACCGCAGCCTCGTGCATGGCAACAAGACGTGCAACCGTTTCGTGGATATCGATCTTGTACCAGCGGAGGGCAGTTTTGATCTGCTCCTTTGCGGCAAAGTAGGCGCGTGTAGGGACACCAAGATATTTTTCAACCAGATGGAATGTTTCCGTATCGCGTGGATCTGCCATGGCGATGTGTGCTTCCTGCTCCAGAGAAGAAAACAAGACGACATGTTTTGCCTTCGCTAGCGTCAGTGGAATCTTCATGTGGTTTGTGTCCGTAGGACGCCACCTATCCAAGTCCATAAATCTCCAGTTGTGCTCACGCGCAATCATCTGCGCAGCTTGCGAGACGGTCAGGTTGGTGTGTTCAATCGCGAGATCGAACAACGTTCCTTCATTCAAGGCAGCGTGCTTCTGTACGACATCCAGGTCGTTCACACTCAAGAGATTCGCACCGATGAGCGAATCCACGATATGTTTTTCCTGTTCGGCGGTGAGGAGTGGGTGTGAAAG
>CAZEUQ010000106.1:0-2769 GCA_964515125.1 uncultured Candidatus Peribacteria bacterium | reverse complement strand
GGGATATCCATCTAAAGAGCCAACAATGAGCACTGCAATTTCATTCGATGTCTGCTGCTGGTACTGAAGCAGATCTGTTTCGATGCTCTGTTCTTCTTCGGTAGAGAGAATATGTGCTTCATCCGTGACCAGTCCGTCATTCACCGGAACAGTGAACGCTGCAAAAGAAACAGATGGCACAAGAAGCGCGCTGAGCAGGAGCCCACGGACAATCAGGTTGTTCGTCATGGCTTAAAACTGAACGTTGGGCGCATTCTCGGCTCCGCCTGCACTCTTAAAGAGCGGCTCCGGTGCAAACCCAAACAGACTTGCGAGGAGTTTGCCTGGGAACAAAGAAATGCGCGTGTTGTAGGCAGTTGCACTGTCATTATAGTCCTTCCGTGCAACAGCAATACGGTTCTCGGTACCTTCAATTTGCGCCGCGAGACCTGCAAATTGTTCTGTCGCTTTAAGTTGTGGGTAGGACTCGACCGTCACAAGAAGACGGGAAAGCGCAGAGTCAAACCCTTGTGCTGCACCAATGACATCACTGCGGCTCCCCGCCTGATTGGCCTGAGCCCATGCACTACGTGCATCGGTGACGGCGGTGAGTGTCGATTTCTCAAAATTGGCAGCCCCCCTCACGGTTTCCACGAGGTTCGGTACGAGATCAAACCGGCGTTGGTACTGTGTTTCCACCTGTGCCCAGCTTTGATTGACCGCAAGATGGGAAGAAACAAAGCTGTTATAGGAAGTACCGAGCCACCCAATAACAACAAGAGCAATAATGCCAACGGCAATCCAAAGAGTCTTACGGTTCATGAGGAAGAGGGGGAAGAAAATGCAGCGTGAGTATAGCACACAACGGTGTGGTATTTACCGACATTTGATACATCTCTTATTTGATGATATTATACATCTTTTTCTTTCTATGGACTGATCATTTTGATGGTCTGTCGAGGTTAGATTGTACAAAATATGTATACAATAATCGCTCGCTGTTTTCGCAAGGTATGATGCTCGATTTTTGTTTTCATAGAGCCATTTTTTCATGTTCTTGCCGCAATGTACACTTTTGTACACATTCCGTGTTCAGAATAGTACTGGACATCAGAAGAAGCACCCTTACAATCTGCGCCTCCGTCTTCCCGGAGAGTATAATGAAGCCAGTGAAACACTTCCAACACCGCGTTTCACTTCCGCTCGTGGTAACCCACGCGCTGCTCATTACCGTCGTCACCATGACTATGGTTATGAGTCTTCCAAGTCTCTCATAGAGACCCGGAAGGAAGTGGAGCACCGACAACTCTCACACAAACATTCTACGTGAGACACAACCTGCATCGTCTCTCTGCGCATTCCTGCGCACGCACGGGATCCAGAGTACGCAGAGATGTTGGCATGCAAAAAAAGTAAGTAGTGGCTCGTGAGTTGTGAGTAGAATAAACTAACCACTCAACCCTCATCACTACGCACAAATCACTATCTCTTGTAATACTTCACCGTCCCCTCTGCAACCAACTCCCCTTCCGTTGCGGGGTTTTCATCGCTCTCACGTGTAACAAGGAGTGTTGTATATGCGCGAAGATCCTGTTTCCTCTCGAAGACCAGGCTCATGCGGACATCGTCCGTTGGACTAGTAATCGTTCCGATGTGTATTTTCTTCTGTCCATTCGCAATCCACGCTTCGTAGTGTTTTCCCTTTGCGGGAATCTCGATATTAACGCGCATGCTCACCGCAAAGGTTCCGTCACGGAAGAACTGCATGTTGGCAACGCCGCTTGCGGGGATTGCTTTCCCACTAATCGCCCCGTAGGCAAACCATTGCTCATCGCCGTGCACTGGGTTCTCTCGTTGCTCCTTTGTCGGCATAACAACATGGAAGACTTCCGTGCCAATGGGTGCATCCGTGGAAACCGTTCCAGATTTGCCGCATGCTGTCAGAGAAAGCCCTAGAAATAATGTCAGAGTAAGGATGCGCAGTTGACGTGTCATAGAAAAGAAGAAAAAGGAGACGAATGATACGCGAATCTCCCTTCTTTTACCAGAGCAATCCCGGTGGACGCGCCGCACTTTGTGCGCGTTCAAATTCCGCATGCTTGAGAGCATCCTCGCGCATCGTGCGATACATTTTTGCATCGGCGGGATAGCGTTTTTGCAGAATCTCCGTGAGGAGGGAGAGCTCTTCGACGTTGGAAGAAAGCGCAATGAAGTGCGTGTTCACGAGTATGGCACGCGCAAACCGCGAGAGTAGTTCATCAATCGTCTTTTTTTGGAGCGTCACGAGGTCAGGGTTTACCTGCAGCGCTGCCTGGACGTAGGATCGCGTGATACCAAGGTCATTAAAGTGATTCAAATTGTAGGCGCGCTCGTACGCCTCGAGTGCCTCCCTGTAGTTTTTTTTCAGCATGGCAATGTCTCCTTTCAGTCTCCAACCTCGTGCATCCTCCGCATTCAAGCGGATATACTGCTCAATAGACTCTTGTGCCTGAGGATAAAGCTCCTTCTTGATCAACAATTGTGTTCGACTTAGGAGGAGATCTCGTGAAAAGACCTCTTTCATGCTCGCGTTATACCAATGGATGGCACGCGCATCATCCCCCACCGCCTCACTGTGCCTCCCAAAAGAAGAGAGAATGAGAAAACGTCCTTCAAAAAGAGCAAACACGAGGAATACCATGGCGATGCAGACTTCCACTTTTCCTGCCAAGCGCTCGGTTGCGGGAGGAACTTTTGGGAGTGTACGGAGTTTTGGAAGTGAAAGGAATGTGAGGAAGAGCCCAAATGGAA
>CAZEUQ010000105.1:0-2819 GCA_964515125.1 uncultured Candidatus Peribacteria bacterium | reverse complement strand
ATGGTCATCAATCGTAAAATCGACAGCCAGGAACCCGATATTCGTGATCTGCTGAATGCGCGACGCGTGCACGAGCATATCGTGCCAAAAGGGAATGACGTGGCCCCGGACGGAAACGCCGTGTGGAAGAAATTCGATAAGATTGTTCCCGCGCACCGCATACGTCGTAACACCCCTTGCCATATCAATACCGAATCCAATGCCGCCTCCGTGAAGATTCGCCTTGCCCTTGCTGGATCCCGTCGGAATACGGAGCATCGCCATGACAGGAACAAGATTGAAGACGATGATGCGGATATCCGGAAGCCCCGCGGGGCGCAGTGGTGCAAAGGCTGAATGCGATACGAGGCGCTGCTCAAAAAACGCAACATCACGACGGCCGTTCACGGAGAAACTGCCGTCCAAAATGTCTTCAATGTGCCGCTTGAGTTCCCGATACGAAATCTGTTCTTTTCCCCGCTCGAGGAACATCCCTTTTTTCCGTCCGTCAAGAATGATGATTCCCTCTCCCCCGAAGCCGTAGTTGGGCTTCAGAACGCACGTATCGGGCAGAACGGAGAAATTGAAGGACCGTAGCTGGGAACGCGTATGGATTTCCGCATACACCTTTGCCGTCGGTATGCCGCGAGCTGAGAGAAATGCCTTTGTCTTCAGCTTGTCGTCGGCGAATGCAATGGCTTTTTGCTGATTATAGGCATACACGTAATGCAAATTGCGCGCATTCATGCCGAGCACGCCATGGTACGAAAGGAAGGGAAATTTCATGGAGATAAAGGATACGTTTATTCCTGAATATGCGCGATCAATTCGCGGAAACGTACGTATTCACTCAAACGCAAACCGGAATAGCGGCCCACCGCTACATTGACAAGGAAGGTCAGGAAAACGCTTTCGGGATACGCAAGAACGAACGCTTGGAAAGCCTGCCACTGCACGATGAGCACACACAGCAGCGCCGCAAGGACCGTCTCAAGGATAGCATAGAGCGCATGGGCTTTCCCCTGCTCCGTTTCGATAGACACGAAACTTTCCGCAAGGGTAGACATAATGAGAAGGACAAAGATGGTATCCGGCGCAAGAATGACGTTCACCGATGCGCCGAGTGCAAGGACAAGAAGCAACGTGATGCTCACGACCGTCAGAATGACGGCGATCTTCGGGAAATGAAGAATGCGGAACCGTCGCATGACCTTGCGGGTCATGTAACCGCTCGCAATGATGAACGCAAGAAGAACAATGCCAATGGACCACCCCAGAGCGAGGAGGCTTAAGGCGATAATGGACGGGGTGTAGAGTCCCGACATGGTGACCCCTATGACCTGCTTAAGAAACGCGAGGAATGTTGCGATGAACGGAAGCATGAGCAGGAACATGACGGTGCGACTGGAAACACCGTGCGTCAGCATGTAGGTGACCAGTAGCGAAAGCGCGTTCCACGGCCGCAAGGAGAGCGATGTTTCATCGAGAGTGATCGCCTCTATGTCGCGCCTTTGAAGTTGTTCCTGAAACGCGGCCATTGTTTCCGTTTGAAAAAGCGAATCGAGAGCAACTCTACGCGTCAGTGTGAGGAGTGAGGGATGAATGACAAGAAAAGGTCCGCGAACAGCGCGTGCGAGCGTGGAAAGACTCCCGTCCGTAATAAGCACCACTGACTGCTTTGCAAAGGAAGTGACGCCTGCATGATCTCGTGCGCTCTTCATGAGCGCCTGCATGCCGGCAACCGGGTCCTGCACCCAAAGCACAATCGCCTCCGCTCCTTCCAGTTTTTGGAATTGGAGAGAGGGCGCCTGTGAGAGCGCATCGTCGGAGGGAACGGGTAATTTTGAATCCGCGGGCTTTAACACATAGAGGAATACACCCGCCTGCTGCGCGGCGTTCGTGTGGGCGATGAGCTTCTCTTCGGGCACGCTACCGTCCGTCAGAAGAACAATTTTCCGCCGATACGCCACAATCACCTTCCGCGCCTCAGAACGGACGGTCTTTCTCCCGATGCGTTGTTCGATCTGCAGACGGAAGATGTACGTGCCGGGATCCGTAGGCGTAAAGAGTGCCTCATCGGAATAACTGATGGGAGTCTGCAATTCATCCCGATACCAGCGGTACGTCACGGCTCCTGTTTCGGTAATGCTGTCCAATGCATTGAGAACAAGCGTTCGGTTCACCGCGATTTCATCGGGACCCGTAATGACAGCGGCCATATCCCGCTCCTCCTGTGCGAATGCAAACGCCGGGAGAAAGCACAGAATGCCTGTGAAGAAAAATCGGAGGAATAACATCAAGAATTTACATGCGCTTCTTGCGCGCCGCATTTTTACCCGAATGCATCTCTTTGTAGCGCTTCACCTGCGGTTCCAGTTTTTCAATACAGCTTTCCAATGCGTCGAGCGCTTTGCCTTTGCGTGACTCCACACGAAGATCTTTCTGGGGAAGATGCACCGTGACCATCACTTTCACACTATCCTGTGACTTCTTGGTATCGCGTCGTTCCGTTTCGATGCGGATGAAAGAACCTTCATCCTTCAAGCGACGGCAATACGTCGCGAGACGACCGATTTTTCTGGCAAAGAGAAGGAGATCGCGATCATCGAAGGAAAGACCTTTTTCGAAGTGTTGGATGTTCATGAAAAAAATGGGGAAGACGCGCACAGCATAGCAGAAAGAGGCCATTGTTCATCATTGCGAAAAAGGGAGTTTTGTGATAGAATAAAGAGAAATACACCAATACCCAAAAATCTATGCCAGAGAATCCCTTTGAGTCCGCGCATGAGGCAGCTCGCGATACACGGGAAGAGCTCAAGAATCTCAAAAAGCAGATTGAG
>CAZEUQ010000104.1:0-2833 GCA_964515125.1 uncultured Candidatus Peribacteria bacterium | reverse complement strand
GTACTCCTGTCCCCCGGTTGTCTGGTGGCCAAACGGTTCGCCGGTGCGACCATCGCAGAGCTGCACCTTGCCACTTTCGGGATGGCCTGCATATTTCAGATATCCTGTAATTTGTTCTGTCGAGATTCCATTGAGCGCAGGCGTTGCCATCTTGATGCCAAGAACAGAACATGCCCAGCCCAAGTGGGTTTCTAAGATCTGTCCGATGTTCATACGGGACGTCACGCCGAGCGGGTTTAAGATGATGTCCACATGCCGGCCGTCTGCGAGGAATGGCATGTCTTCCTTGGCAACAATGCGTGCGACTACACCTTTGTTTCCGTGACGACCGGCCATTTTGTCTCCTACCTGGATTTTGCGTGTTTGTGCGACGAATACTTTGATCTGCTTGATGACACCCGTGGAGAGCTCATCTCCCTCATTGCGGTCGAAGATATGTACATCCACCACTTTTCCTCCTTCTCCACCGGGGAGACGCAAGGAGCTATCTTTCACATCTTTTGCCTTATCCCCGAAGATGGCCTGCAAAAGGCGCTCTTCTGGTGTGTATTCTGTCTCTCCTTTTGGCGTAATTTTTCCGACCAGGATATCTCCTTCGTGAACGGTGGCACCAATGCGGACGATACCGTCGGTATCTAGATCTTTCAGTTTTGCCTCTCCCACGTTTGGAATATCGCGCGTCACCGTTTCGGCACCAAGTTTCGTGTCGCGCACATCCGTGATGTACGACTCGATGTGCACGGAGTCGAAGAGCCCCTGTTCTACAACGCGATCGGAGATGATGATGGCATCCTCGAAGTTGAATCCACCCCAGGACATGTACGCAACGAGCAGGTTCTGCCCCAGCGCCAGTTCACCATCTTCAATACAGGCACCATCGGCAAGAACATCCCCCATACGGACTTTGTCTCCTGCGGACTTGCGTGGACGCATGTGCATGCACGTTCCCTGGTTACTACGTACAAAGACTTCCAGTGTGTACGTTGCTTTTTTCCCGGAGCGGTACAACACCGTGATGTCGTTCGCATCCGCATGCATCACTTCGCCGTCTTCTTCCGCAAGAATGACCTGACCAGATGCGCGCGCGGCAATGGCTTCCATTCCTGTGCCCACAAGCGGAGCGTGCGGAGCAAGAAGCGGAACGGCTTGGCGTTGCATGTTCGTTCCCATGGATGCGCGGGTGTTGTCGTCGTGCTCCAGGAAAGGAATGAGGGACGTCGTGATGGAGAGAATTTGCTTCGGAGACACGTCGGCGTGCGTCACGTCGCGTACGTGTGCCTGCAACGGCTCGTTGCGGCGGCGGGCGGAGACACGAGTCATCTTGAATTCATGTTTCTCCGTTAGATCTGTCATCGCTTCCGAAATGGTCATGTGGCGTTCGCGTTCGGCGTCCACGTACATGTGTGCTGGTGTCATGTACGCACGAACGGGGATTTCGGTCAGACCTTGCTTCTTGAGCGCAGCAACGACTTCTGTTGCTTGTTTCTTTGTACTGATGACATCTCCCTCTTTTGCGACGCCGCGGATCGTCGTATCGATGATGCGACCGAGGAGCGCATCGGCATCCATTTTCACCGTGTGTTTTACTTCGTGGTAGGGAGTTTCCAGGAATCCATACTGGTTCACCTTCGCGTATGATGCCAAGTGCACGACGAGACCGATGTTCGGCCCTTCCGTTGTGGCAATGGGACAAATACGACCGTAGTGGCTGGGGTGCACGTCGCGGACATCAAAACTTGCGCGTTCGCGGGAAAGCCCACCAGGACCCATGGCGGAAAGACGGCGCTTGTGTGCCAGTTCTGCGAGAGGGTTCGTTTGATCCATGAATTGGGAGAGTTGCGAACTTGCATAGAACTCCCGCATGGCGGCCGTAATCGGTCGGCAGTTAATGAGCTGGACCGGTGTGACTGTTTCCAAATCCATCACCGTCATACGGTCTTTCACAATGCGTTCCGTACGCATGAGACCCACGCGGTACTTGTTCTGCACCAATTCTCCGACGGAACGAACACGACGGTTGGACAAGTGATCGATATCATCCGGGGAACCTTCTCCGTTATTCAGGCGGATCAATTCCTTGAGAATTTCCGTGAAATCTTTCACTTGGAAGCAACGATGCTTCTCGTCGTTGGGCGTATCGAAGTTGAATCGACGGTTCAGTTTGTACCGTGCGATATTGCCCATGTCGTACTTCTTGAAGTCAAAGAACAATGAATCGATGAGCTGCTTTGCGTTATCGGGTGTTGCCAAATCGCCCGGACGGATGCGGCGGTAGATGCTCTGGTAGGCCTCTTCTACAGATTTCACAGGATCTTTCTCGAGGGTTGCGGCAATGTAGTCTTTCTCCGATTTTGTCACATCCTTAAAGAGTTCGAGAATGTCGCTATCGAGGGGATATCCGAACACGCGGAGTAATTGCGTGATGGGGATTTTGCGCTTTCGATCGATCTTGCAGCTGATGAGCCCACGACGATCTGTTTCAATTTCCATCCACACGCCGCGTTTTGGGATGATCTTCGCAGCGTGATGCTTGGGGAATTCCGCCATGGACGAAAAGAACACGCCCGGTGAACGCACGAGCTGGTTCACCACAACGCGTTCAATGCCTCCTACGATGAATGTTCCGCTTTCTGTCATGAGTGGGATGGATCCAAGGAACACATCCTGTTCTTTAATTTCACCGGTCTCCTTGTTGATGAGCTGGACATGCCCCTTCATGGCGGCCTCATATCTTAAGTTCCGCCGGCGACTTGTCGGAGGATCATTTTTTGGCGGATCGTCCGTGTGGCCAAGGATTTGTAGTTCCATTTTTGGCCCCGAAAAGTCGGTGATG
>CAZEUQ010000103.1:0-2866 GCA_964515125.1 uncultured Candidatus Peribacteria bacterium | reverse complement strand
CTTCCGCACCTTCTCCATTGTCTTTTCCGCAAGTTTCTGCGCCTTTTTAGCGCCATCAACCCGAACCTTTTCGAGGTATTTTTTATCCTTTGCAATCTTCTCTCGTTTCTCACGCATAGGCCTCATGAAGTCCATGTACGTTTCAAGGAGCATCCGCTTTGCATCCCCATACCCCAGTCCTCCATTTCGGTATTTATCAGCAAGAGTTTTTTGTTCTTTTTCGGAAAGGAATAATCGGTGAATCTGGAAGATGATATTGCGCTCGGGATCCTTTGGTTCATCAACGCCCTTGGAATCTGTCACGATGCCCATGATCGCCTTTTTAATCGCTGCTTCATCCCCAAAGAGCGGGATGGTATTGCCATAACTCTTGCTCATTTTTTGTCCGTCGGTTCCCGGAACAACGGCGACCGATTCCATGATGACAGGTTCGGGGACGGTAAATGTTTCGCCAAATGTCTGGTTGAATTTCTGCGCAATATCGCGCGTCATTTCTAAGTGCTGCTTCTGATCCTTCCCAACCGGCACGCGGTCCGCGTTATAGAGAAGGATGTCCGCTGCCATGAGAACAGGATAGGTAAAAAGGCCCGCAGAAGACGGAATTCCCTTCTCAACCTTCTCCTTATAGCTCACTGCACGTTCCAAAAGCCCCACTGGGGTAACCGTAAGAAGGATCCACATCAACTCTGCGTGCATCGGCACATCGGATTGGTAAAACATGATGGTGGAGTCTTCATCAAATCCTGCTGCAAGATAGTCGATGAGAGCATCCTCACGCATTTTTTTGAGTTCCTTCGCATTCTGCAGTGTTGTGAGTGCATGAAGATCGGCAATGAAGAAGATGCTTTCGTCGGATTGTTGCACCAAAGAAAGGTTGGGCCGCATGGATCCGAAATAATTTCCCAGGTGCAGCTGGCCAGAGGGTTGCATGCCAGAAAGCGTACGCATGGAAGGAGGATATCGTAGGTAGGAGCCAGATGCCATCTCTCAATACTACTCCCTATCCACTCTTCACTATTTTTCGTAATTTGCCGAGCATCTCCTCAAAAACATTGGGGAGCGGCGCACGGATAACAAGCAGTTCACCTGTCACAAAGTGCATGCAGGAAATAGAAGCCGCATGCAGAAAGAAGTGCTTGTGCTTAAATGCCTTAGAGAACTTCCGGTTCATGTTCTTGTTGCCGTACTCTTCGTCCAAAATAAGAGGGTGCCCGATGGACCTGAAATGCCTTCGAATCTGATGATGTCTGCCGGAGGTGATATCTGCTTCCACGAAGCTGATGCCCTTCAATTGCTCCAATGTGCGATAGACGGTCTTTGCAGGAACATACACATCGCTGGAGCGGGCAGGAAGATCTTGTTCAATGACCCCATCGCGCGGCACAACATGCCCCAATACAAGACACTGATATGTTTTCTTCATCGTAGGATCCTCCGCAAATTTTCGTTTTGTGACAGCTTCTTCAAAGCATTCGTTCGATTTTGCGAAGAGCACAACACCGGATGTTTCAAAGTCCAGACGATGAATGGGCTTTAAGCCGGGGCCATACGATGACCGTAAAAAATCGAGCAGCGGAAGCTTGCCTACATTCCCCTTTCCGCGCACAACAAGTTCGCGTTGTAGTTTGTTGACCGCAAGAAGATGCTCATCCTCAAAGAGGATCCTGTTCTTGTTAATGGTGCGCATACGGGAAAAGCATAGCTGCTTTAAGCGACAACAGACAGCCGTGCACAGCGGACGATGTGGATTGCGGACAAATGAAAATATCGTAAAACGCACTTGTGCGCTTTGAAACGAGGCATTAGGATCTGTCCACTTACTTCATTTCCCTCTTTTTTATGATCGTCCAGTCTCACGTCAAGGAAACGCTCGCAAAGATGGGTCTCCGCTGCGGCGGCGATTTCTGCGACGCTCTTGCGAAGGAATGCGAGAACCTCGTGAAGAAGGCAGCTTCCCGCTGCAAGGAAAACAAGCGCCAGACCGTTTACGGCTGCGACTGTTAATTCCTTTCCTACGCGAATGAATTGGGAGCCGTAAGGCTCCTTTTTCGTGGTTGGACGACATTGGAATCCTTCTCTACTTGAAAAGAGGCCCTGGCGCAATTTCCTGATCACAGTGAAGTTCAAAAAAAATAATAAGCACATGATGCTGCCATGTGGTCACTTTTTTTTCTTTTCCCACTTTGCCAGAAGATCGGCGCCATGGGGTGAAACTGCCGCACGAACTTCTTCCTCCACTTCCCCACGCATCTCACCGATTGTCCTATCATAGAATTCTGCCCCTCGCAGTGCTTTTTCAACTATCCTTCTGATGTCACCGACGATGGTAGTCAGGTTCGCTCCTAAACCATCCACATGGATATATACATCCTGTGCTGCGACAGATTGTCTGAAAATGAGTTTCAGCGTATCTTTGTATGTCGGATCTGGATGGCGACGAACAGTGACGGAAGGTTTTCCTCCGCGTGCGAAGGAAATTTCGCCAGGACGCACTTCTTGAAACCACCACATCTTATCGATCTTTTTAATAACATCATCGGCGGCATCAATGAGAGTAGAGTGACCTCCACTCACGTTTTTTCCATGTACATGGCCTTTCTTGTGACCCAGACCCATACTTATATTATAAAACATTATATTTTATTATGCAATTAGTCTGGGAAGGCCCGTCAATGCACTAGCTGGTGGACGATACTGGATTCGAACCAGTGACCTTTCGAATGTGAATCGAACGCTCTAACCAGCTGAGCTAATCGTCCGTGTGTCGCGCGGGGAAGTGTGAGATCCCGCGCATGCGGGACGAAGGCGGAAGCTCATCGTCCTTGGGAAAAGATCCTACCATAAAACTCATCTTTTGATGAGCTTC
>CAZEUQ010000102.1:0-2900 GCA_964515125.1 uncultured Candidatus Peribacteria bacterium | reverse complement strand
TACAGGTGATCCGCAATTGCAGAAGAGGAGACCTTTCATGCCGAAAGAAACAGAGACAGGCTCTCCTACACTGGGCGTATGACAGCAGGAAAATGTAACGAAGTACGATATACTTTCTTTCGATGGATGTTTTCCCCCCACAAGAGCAAAGCGTGCCTCGATCTTCTCATCGTGGTTTGATCGCAGTCCTTCTTCTCATCATGCTCTTTCTTATTGGAGCCCGTTTTTCACCATGGTGTATCACGTCTGCGGGAATAACGGGGTGGAAAACGTGGACGCGTGTCTATCCCAATCTCGCATGCTCGCTCGATTTGCATGCAGAGCAAGTGTCGGCAGAGGAGTTGGATGCCCGCTTGGGATCGTTTGCAAACATTACACATCTCGATCTCTCGGCGATGCAGCTCACAGAGGTTCCCGCAGGCATTGCATCCCTCACAAAAGTGACGACGATGACGCTCTCCAAGAATAGCCTTACAGAAGTCCCAGATTCCCTTGCATTGCTACCATCGCTTACCAAGCTAGATCTTTCTTCCAATGCCATCACACAAGTTTCTGGAGCGCTTGGCGGAAGTCCGCACCTTGTGTCCCTCGATCTTTCCGATAACGAAATCTCGAGTGTGCCTTCTTTCTTGAACAGTTCATCGTTTTCCAGCTTGTCTCTTGGTCAAAATCCTTTGTCGCCCAATGAGCAGGGGAGCGGAGAAGGTCAATCATCCTCGGTAGCGGAATCTTCTTCATCTGCTGCATCATCATCCAGTGCTGTTGCCGGAGTTTCTTCGGCAAGCGTTTCTTCATCAGATTCTTCGGCTGCAATCATCTCCTCTTCTGCAGAACAATCTTCCACGTCATCCGTTTTGCCCGTTGCATCATCATCCGAAATCTCGTCAGGCACATCATCATCATCATCATCCTCTGCGGGCATTGATATTTCGTCCTTCGCTTCATCAAGCAATTCTTCTGTCACTTCCGTTGAGCAAGGTGTTTCCTGCACGCGGAACTTTTCCATCAATACGTATTCCATGTGCATTCCTTCGAGCTGGACGGTGCAACAGATTGATCCGCTTCATGTGAATCTGTTTCAGGGTTCAACACTCGTTGCGAAAGCGGAGTGCCCCATGGAGCAGGCAACATACGATACATGGGATCTGTCACTTCGAAGCAGAACGTTCCAGAAGAACGAGTCCACGTATGGTGCGGATGAGTTATCCGGAGAGGACAAAACATCCGGGCAGATGGGGCTTCTTCTCGTCTTCATGCATAAGCACGATTTCAATAGTTGGTTTGGAGACAGCTACGCCGATGTCACTGCGTCTTGCCAGATCCAGAGTTTGAATCCAAATGAGGATGCGAATGTCATGAGACTCCTGTATCTTTCTGTGCAATGAAAAGTGTTCGACTCATTGCTGGCAGGAGTGGCTTCACGTTGATTGAGCTCCTGCTCGTTCTCGGTATTATCGCTCTTCTCGCCGCCGTTGTTATCGTGGCGATCAACCCATCTCTCCAACTTGCGAAAGTACGGAACACGCAGCGCCAACATGATATTGGTGAAATTCTCAACGCCTTCACCCAGTACGCCATAGACCATCAGGGAGGATTTCAGGATCGTACAAGTCCGCCCGTTGCGGATTGCGCGTTGCCCCTTGCTCCAGCAGCGCCACGAAAACTGTGCCTTTCTACCGCAACCGCATCGACGTGCGATTTTGGTATCCCGGGAGACGGAGACGGATGCGTCTACAGTGCACATCTTGTACCGAGGTACTTCGTGGAAATTCCGAGTGATCCGCAGGATGATACTGGTGGCAATGAAGATTTGCAGTCCAACTATGCAGCGCAACTGACGAACAACGGTTCGCGCATGAAGGTGTATGCGCCAGATACGGAAATTCCTCCCGCAGAGAGTGTCTTTACAATTACGAGATAAAAAACAGTATACTCCTTTCATGTCTGGTTTCGTGAAGCTTGTAGTGTTCGTTCCGGTTCCTCATGCAGATGTTGTCAGAAAAGTGATGGCAGGAGCGGGTGCTGGCAAGCAAGGGAACTATGATTCCTGTAGTTTTTCTTCGCGTGGTATGGGGCGTTTTCGCCCGTTACGCGGGTCACACCCCGCTATTGGCACAGAAGGGGTTCTTCAGGAGGTTGAAGAGGAGCGCATCGAGGTGTTGTGCCTACGGAAGAACGTCAAAACTGTCATTGATGCGGTTCGAAAGGCGCATCCTTATGAAGAGCCTGCCATCGATGTCATTCCTCTGGAGAACATCTGAGAGTCTTCATAGGTCATCTCAAGAACATTGATTTTTTGCTGCGAGAAGCCAAAAAACATCCTTCCCATTACGCTCTTACGAATGGAAGTGGTATCTGGCTTTTTTGGCTTGTTTCTGCTATAATGGTGGGAATGTCAAAAAGTCTTGTATGCATCACAGGGTTCTTACTGTTTTTTTGGACAACGACGGCACTTGCCGCGAGTAGTTTCTATCCTTGTGGGCAGATTGATGGAACCTGCCCCAGTGGCATTGAATATTGCTGCGATGGCGTTTGTGTTGAAAAGGAAAACAAGGAGATGTGTAACGGAAAAAAAGTCTGCAACGGCGGACTGATCGATCCTAATACATGTTGTCCAGCAACAGGGGAAGTTTGTTGCAATGGACAGGAAATTCCTGACACTGCAATTTGTCTTTTGCAGCCCCCTCCTGGCGTTGGTCAATCGATCAGTACGGATCCTAGTAGTTCAGATCCTTTCCAATACTGGCAAAGCTATTTTGGTTCTGTTGGCGGAGAAACATTGTGGACGTGGGGACTGTGGATGGGCGTAGGGCTTGCCGTGCTCAATGTTGTTGTCGCAGGATTCGAAATCATGGGTGGAGAAAGTATGGGGCTCATCAGTGATGGAAAGCAGCGCATGA
>CAZEUQ010000101.1:0-2914 GCA_964515125.1 uncultured Candidatus Peribacteria bacterium | reverse complement strand
TCGGCATTGCATCAGTTCTTCTTGGATCGCGAGCATTGCTTCATCCGGAGCAATGGCAGGGTGCTCATCCTGTTCCCTCGTCGTGACGTATGTCAGCGCTGCGCCAGCTGCCATTCCAAGGAGGGAATGTATGAACAACCGACGCGATGCAACCTGCTTACTCGTATTCGTGGTTCCCTGCGGGGCTTCCCACACTCCGGACGATGTCGATTCTCCTGTTGTTGCTGAAAGTGGAAGCATAGATGGTGTTTGGTGAGATGATTTCACATTTTTTAAGGTCTATTCCTCCGATATTCATGAATGATTTCCGTGTTCTTGAGCACGAATGATTCAATGAAAGAGAGAATATTGTGAATATCCGTTTGCAGAGGATCGTCGGGTGGAAGTGTGCTTTTCCATGCATCCAAGGTTGCAAGGTCTGCCTGTAATTGCACCTCCGCAATTGTTCCGGTTCGGATGATAGATGAATCCATTTCATTAACGAGCACACGGCTTTGCATCTTATTGCACATCAGTATTCCATCAAGGAACTCTTTGCAGAGAGCATCCATTCGTTCGGCGATGGCATGAATTTCCATTTCCGCCTTTTTATTCTTTTTTTCTTCCCGGGGCTTCGTCTCAATGCTGAGGTCATGATCGATCGTTCCAGACGGAGAATCATCCATTGTACTGTGCTTTGCCTTGCTAGGTTTCGGTTTTCCTTCTCTGGAAACATAATTTGCCGCCGTGGCAAATGTCATCGCAATGCCCAGTGCAACACCAAAACCAATGTATCTGATGTGGCTTTTGGTTGCATCCCCCTCCCTTACTTGCGAGAGTTGATGCTGCTGTTCCCTATGCTTGCCATGATTTGTTCCGTGAATTGACATAAATAAAAAATATATCTTTATTAAAAATAATGCAAGTATCTTTTCAGAAAGATTTTAAGAGAGCATAAAGGAACATTCTGTGACATACTTCGGTCTATGAAGCTTATCTCTCACGGAGCCGCTCGCGAGGTCACAGGAACGTGTCACGAATTAATTATTGGTGGGAAACGTCTTCTTCTCGACTGTGGGTTGTTTCAAGGGAAGCGTCGCGAATCGGCCGAGAAGAATCGCACCTTCACGTTCGATCCCACAACAATCGATGCCATGATTCTTACCCACGCGCATGCAGACCACGTAGGACGCGTCCCACTTCTCTATAAAAAGGGATACACAGGCCCTATCTATGCGACGTACGCAACGAAGGATCTAGCTGAAGTCATGCTGCAGGATAGTGCGTACATTCAAGAAAAAGATGAGGAATACATGCAGAGGCATGGAGGCGGGAAGGATGCGACATCTGGCGCCCTCTACACGCAAAAAGATGCCGCGGAGTGCATGAGCTTATTTGTCGCTAAAAATTACAACGAACCGTTTCAGGTGTTACCCGGCATTACCTGTACGTTCCTCGAGGCAGGGCACATCCTTGGTGCGGTCATGGTGTATCTGGAGATTGATGACGGTCACGAAAAAATTCGGTTCGGTTTCTCCGGTGATCTTGGTCGTTCTACGCTTCCCATCATCCGCGATCCTGCCGTCATGCCACAGGTTGATTATTTGATTTGCGAAAGTACCTACGGAGATCGCGTGCATGATGACATCGATACGGCCATCCATCGGCTGCAAGAGATTATTACAGAAACCGCTGCGCGTGGCGGAAAAGTCCTCATCCCAGCATTCTCGCTCGAACGCACGCAGGAGATCGTCTACGATCTTCATCTCCTCTGGGATCGCAAAGAAATTCCGGCACTCCCCATCATTATCGACTCGCCCTTGGCATCTAAAGTGACCGAGGTTTTTATGAAGCACCCCGAATGTTTTGATAAAAAAATGTACGAAGAATTTTTAGGGCGCGCACATAACCCTTTTCACTTTTCGCTCGTGAACTACACGGAGTCTGTGGAAGAAAGCAAAGAATTGAACAGCGCACGAGGGCCGATGATCATCATGGCGGGAAGCGGCATGTGTGAAGCAGGGCGTATTCGCCATCACCTAAAAAATGAACTGGAAGATCCGAAGAACAGTTTCATTGCCGTTGGCTTTATGGCTGCAGAAACGCTTGGGCAAAAACTGCTGGATCCCGACGTAACAGCGGTGAAGATTTTCGATGTGATGGTCCGTAAAAAAGCCAAAATTCATTACATCAATGCCTATTCTGGGCATGCGGATAAGAACGATCTGGATGCCTTTATTGGTGCCCAAAAAAGCCTCAAGAAGCTTTTCCTCGTGCATGGTGAAGAGAAGGGGATGTACGCGCTTGCAGAAAGGACCATTGCCCGGCAGAAGATTGAAGTCGTCATGCCGGAGCGAGGCAAAGAAATCATCGTATAGACAGCTTGTTCCGCCCTTGCCTCCCCGTCTGGATGCCACTACGATTCCATTATGCGCATCCTCATCGTCGAAGACGATCCACTTCTCGTTCGCATCTACTCTGTCCGCTTAAGGGAAGAAGGGTTTGATGTCGACATTGCTGCTGATGGCAATGAAGCGTTGGATGCCATTAAAAAGCAGGTACCTGGCCTGATCATTCTTGATCTCCTCATGCCTCGCAAAGATGGCTTCTCGTTCCTTGATGACTTCAATAAGCTGAATTTAAATCCTCGTCCGCCCATTCTTGTCCTCACAAATTTGGATAAGCCACAGGATGCCGCAAAGGCGAAAGAGCTAGGGGTACAGGATTTTGTGGTGAAAGGGGACACGAATATGGATGCGATCCTCACAAAGATTAAGGTGTTAACCGGGAAATAGGTTTCTATCCAATCGGGATCAACACCTCCACCGTCGTTCCACGCCCCTCTTCCGACTCGATCGTAATGGTCCCACCCATCCTTTCTACGATGGATTTGACGATATATAAGCCAAGTCCAGTCCCATCGGGCACCATCTTC
>CAZEUQ010000100.1:0-3027 GCA_964515125.1 uncultured Candidatus Peribacteria bacterium | reverse complement strand
CCTTCCGTGCAGGAGGAGCCGGTGGCCAGCACGTGAATAAAACAGAGAGTGCCATTCGCATTACGCATCTTCCTACCAATGTGGTTGTGGAATGCCAGACCGAACGGAGCCAAATTAAAAACCGTGAACTTGCGATGAAGGTTCTTCGCAGTCGTCTGTATCAGGCAGAGCAGGAGAGGCTTGCGAAGGAACGCGGAGACATGCGCTCAAGCCAAGTGGGTTCGGGGGAACGTTCCGAGAAGATTCGGACCTATAACTTTCCGCAAGATCGCATTACGGATCATCGCATCAATGAAAACTTCTCCAATATTCCTGGTGTGATGGAAGGGGAATTGGGGGATATTATTGCAGGACTCAGGAAATGGGAGTTGGAGGAACGGCTGAAGAATGCTTAAGGGGATTGACATCAAGCAAAAAAGTGCTTGAATGACTGCACTCTTTCTCTGATTGAGCGCCCGTAGGACGGGTTTTCAATCGTGGACGATTGATTGCTCTTTCAAGATCTTGTGGAGGTTTGTGGTATGACAACGGCCGTTGTGCATGAAAAGATGGTTGAGCTCGAAGGAGCTTACTACATCGCGAGCGATGCAGAAGATGTGCTGGAGTTACTCCTCTGGATGCAAGTACATGCCAGAAGCGATCAGATGACTCTGACCATGGCGATGTGGCATTTCAACGCACTGACTCCCGCCATGGCGGATTCAATTCGTCGTGCAGCCATAGCGTCCGGGAAGAGGTTGCCGGCAAACTATCGAGACCTTGTGGGTCCCGTTTGTCGGGCGCGAAAAGGAAACACGGAGAGGATTCATCTCTTCGGGCTGTCCTTCACAAAATCGTGAGATTCGATCTCCATGGAAGAGGCACTGGGTCGCCCCTCGCGGGCGGCCCTTTTTTTATGAGCAGTGCTTGACGACGACCAAAACCGGTTTACTATGCCCGCAACCAATCTCCTGGAATGAGAGTGCCGATCAGGGAGATCGGTATTGCTCTTTCCATTCTTTGTTCGGAAGGAATCGGATCATGATTGCGGTTGCATATGACCAAAAAGAGAGAACCGTTCCGACGAGTCGGAACAATCAGTCGCTTGAAATTGTGATTTGGATGTACGACAACCATAGGGATGGCGTAATCGCGTTGCGCCGATGGCGTGCTGACCAGACACTCAAGACGAATGGTGTGACAAGAGCCGCGTTCGCTGCCGCCCGTGCACATTTTGGCGAGAATCAACTCCTTGATCTCGCGAACATCGGGCGCATTGTGGAGGAACGTGTGAACCTCGAGACGCTCGAGCTCGACAGAACTCCCTATGCCGTCTAACGGGCCAATGAACAAAAGAAAGGGCAAAAAAACAGCCGCTATCTCTCGGGATGGCGGCTTTGTTCATGACGCAATTGCTTCATGAATGCAATGCGTGCCTCAATCAGAGCTCTCGTACCAATATCCTTCCTAAATCGCCCTGGTCCTTCTACCTGCACACACAGTGATTCTGCAATCGACTCTGCCTCCTCGAGAGTCTCTGCTATCCCGACGATTCCCGCAGTTCTGGATCCTCCAAGATGGAGCGTGCCATCATCATCTTCGCTGATATCGCCAAAGTACAACCGCGCGTTGTGCGGCATGGACGGAAAGCGCACAATTTCTCCTTTTTCGGTCTTTCCATCGGGGTAGCCCTTCGGTGTGATGTACTTACAGACAGTCGCTTTTTTCTCAAACTGCACATCGTTCTGCGTGAGCGATCCATCGATGATCTTCTGGCAGATCGTCACGAAATCGGATACCAAGAGAGGCAAGATATTGAGTGCTTCCGGATCACCAAAGCGTGCGTTGTATTCAATCACTTTCACGCCATTCTTCGTCGCGATGAACCCTCCGTAGAGAATCCCTTTGTAGGATTCGCCACATTCTTTCATGAGGGCATCGGCAATGTGTTGATTGATTGCATCCGCTTGTGTGAGATCATTATTGGTCAAAAAAGGGAGTGCATGATTCGCATCGCTATACGTGCCCATGCCACCCGTATTCGGCCCTGTATCACCTTCAAATGCCCGTTTATGGTCTTGCACAGCCGGCATAGGAATCACGGTGGATCCCGACACGAATGCAAGACGACTGAATTCGATACCGATCAGCTTTTCTTCGATGACCACGCGGCCTCCTTCCTCAATGCATTCAAGCGCGTAGGCAACACCTTCATCAATCGTCTTTACATGTTCATCGCTTACTTTCACGCCCTTGCCGCCTTTTAAACCGTCGTATTTCACGACGTAGTTCCCTCCGAGATCGGTGAGGATTTTTTTCATTGTGTCCGTCTGACCGCGGGGCGAAGCCCCGCTCTCGTTTGTTATAACGAAATATTGAGGTGATGCATCAATGCTGTACTTCTTCATCAAATCGCGCGTGAAGCCTTTGCTCGACTCAATCCGCGCCAGCGCTTTTTTGGGTGCGACGCTGGGGACTCCGATCTTCTCCAGTTCATCGGCAAGTCCTGCACCAATGGGATCATCGGGGCCGATAACGGCAAAGTCGGGTTTTGTTACCCTTGCGAGTTCGATGATCTTCGAAAAATCCATGATGTCCATCACGTGTTGTTTTGTTGCGAGTTTTCGAATGCCAGGATTCCGAGAAGGGGAGACAGCGACCAGCTCTGGCTTTTGCGGGGATCTGGCAAGAGCCTCGGCGAGGGCATGACCACGGGCGCTGGAGGTGATTAAAAGAATGCGCATGGATGAACTATACCATGATGAATTCCGCGGCCCGAAGAGCCGCTCTAGTAAAAAAATAGGAACCAGAGCGGGGCTTCGCCCCGCGGCCGTAAACCGATTCCCTCTACAGCATATTCAGTGCCCCCTGCTCACCACCCTCGTATTCGTGCATCGATTCCGGATCTGGATCGCAACCACGGCAGTCGTTTCGGATTTCACCAAGCCTTCGGAGTTTCTTAAGTGTCACATCGGGCGTGGGGTACTTTCCTGTGAAACATCCCTCACTGAATTGCTTGATGCTTCTGTTGCCGTACTGCACAGCCCA
>CAZEUQ010000099.1:0-3051 GCA_964515125.1 uncultured Candidatus Peribacteria bacterium | reverse complement strand
GGTCCATCGTGGGCCTCATGATGTTGCTGTTTGCGGGAACACTTTTGAGCTTCCTGAATCCTCTCTTCTTCCTGGCTGGCTAAATGAAACGCCTTCTTTCCCTCATCGGCATTGCGGGCTTCGCGCTTGTTCCTCTGTTTGCCTTCGCGCAGAACACAATTTATTGCGGGGATTTACCGGGCTGCGATAGTGGAAGTTCTGGCGATTGGCCGGACTTTCTTGTCCCGTTCCTTGCCGTTGTTTCTACCAACCTGCCGAATTATGCCGCTCCCCTTGCAACACTCTTCGTAATGATTGGTGCGGGGTACCTGCTCATGCATCTTGGTGATGATCAACGTGCGGAAACAGGAAAGAAGACGATCACGTATGCACTGTCGGGTCTCGCCGTCATTCTCTTCGCGTATAACTTCATCTTTGTGTACGTGGGGAACGAAGTTATTTTTGACCCCAATGCGATCCTGAATGTGGATACCGCTGCAAGTATTATCCGGGCTCTCATTCGCATCGTGTATACGTTCTTCAATACGGGGCTCATTATTGCCATTGTGTTCAACGCAGGCAGGATGATTGTTTCCCGTGGTGCCGATGATGAATTTGGTAAGGCAAAACAAGGATTCTTCTATGCGTTCATGGGGGCGGTGGTCCTCAACACGGTAGACTTCATTATCTGGATTGTGCTTAACCTTGGACTCCAATGAAACGTATCCTCTTCCTCGTCGTGCTGCTCTCGCCACTACCGGCACTCGCCGTGTCTATTAGTCAGTATGGGTTTGAATGTGGATTTCCATTTATCGGATGTTCTTTCGTGGGGTCGTCTCCAGGAAGTGCTGCTCTCCAGTTAGCGCGAACTGTGGTTATTGCTGTTCGTGCCTTTGTGCTTACGGTGGCATTCATCGCAACGGTCTATGGAGGCTATCGCATTATTGCAGCACGTGGAAATAGCGAAGGTGTTGAGGCAGGGAAGAAAGCAATTATGTGGGCCGTCTTCGGTTTCATCTTCGTCACGCTTGCACAACCGATTGTCCTATTTGTCATTGATTTTATTGCGACAGTAGGAGGGTAGGGAAAGCACGAAAACTGAAACAAACATCTTATTATAAAAGCAGAGCACCGAACCTGCGGGGCGTATTTTTTAGAACTCTAGAGCGGCCGTTCTCGGCCGCGGTATCTATCAGAATAGAGAGCGGGATGCTTCCCGCGACGAGAAAGAATTGCCATCTATTTTCGGGGAGCGCAGGTGTGCACACCTGCGCTAGATGAAGAGTCTCGTCACCTCTTCGGATTTCTTCTATAGTGCCACCATGTCTCGACAGTATGTCACAACGGCCATTGACTACCCCAATGCACCTCCTCACATGGGGCATGTTCTGGAAAAGGTTCTTGCCGATGTGTGCGCGAGGTGGATGCGTCTTCGCGGAGATGACGTTCGGTTTCAAATTGGAACCGATGAACATGGCATCAAGATCCAACAGACGGCGGAAAAAGAGAAATTAACGCCCAAGCAGCTTGTAGATCGCAACGTGCCTCTTTTTGAGGAGCTCTACAAAAAGCTCAACATTTCTTCCGATTTCTTCATCCGCACGACCGATGAAAAAAAACACTGGCCGACCGTCACGGCACTCTGGAAAAAATTGCAGGATGCAGATGCTCTTGAAAAGAGGAGTTACACGGGGCTCTATTGTTCGGGATGCGAACGGTTTCTGACGAAGAAAGAACTGGTTGATGGAAAATGCTCAATCCATTTGACGATTCCTACAGAAGTGAAAGAAGAAAACTGGTTTTTCAAACTCAAAGAACAGGAGAAATGGCTGAAAACAATCCTCACCGACGGGACGTACCGCATTCTTCCATCGGAACGAGCCAATGAAACGCTGTCTCTGCTTAAGTCCGGCCTTGAGGATGTCTCTTTTTCCCGTCCCAAGACATCGCTTTCCTGGGGAATTCCCGTTCCCGGAGATGAAGACCAGGTGATGTATGTCTGGTGCGATGCGCTGACGAATTATCTTTCGGGATTGAATTATTTTGGAGAGTCTCGCCATGAGGAGCGAAGCGACGAATGGTGGGATGATGCAACCGTGACACATGTCATCGGCAAAGACATCGCACGGTTTCACGCACTCATTTGGCCTGCCATGCTCAAGCACGCAGGCGTTCGCACGCCGGATCAGCTGCTCATCCATGGCTTCCTTACCAGTGAAGGACAGAAGATGAGTAAGTCGCTTGGCAATGTTGTGAAACCGGAGGAAGTTCTTGCACATTTTAAGGGAAACCCCGATCCACTGCGGTTTTATTTGAGCAGTGAGATTCCTGTCGGGAACGATGGCGATTTTTCTTGGGAGAGGATTGATAATTTGTATAACTCGGCATTGCGTAATCAACTGGGAAATCTTCTCAATAGAATTATTGTTATGATCAAGAAAAATCCGATTGATATCGCGATTCCTGCGGAAGGCGGTTTCAATCAATCGGAAAAAATGAACATGCGATGGCAATCGTATGAGGTCTCAATGAATAGTATGGATTTTTCCAAATCACTTGATGTTGGGATGGAAACGATTCGGTATGCGAATGGATGTATTGATAATATGAAGCCTTGGTCTCAGGAGCTTTCAATTCAGCAAACGCAGCTACTTTTTCTCTTGGAGATATTGCGTCAATCAGCGCTGATGCTTCTTCCTTTTATTCCAGATACCGCTCAACGAATCTCGAAGCAACTTGGTGTATCCTATGCAGATGACATGCTCGACAAAACGTTTACCATCGAGAAGTGGAAAGCATGGGGTGCAGATACGGCTTGGAAGAAAGTAGGGGAGCCGGAGATCTTGTTTGCACCGCTTGTCCAACAGTGGTCAGTGCAGGTAAGCAATGCGGGTTCAATGCCTGGGTTTAGTGCTGTGCGAGTGGAAGTTCAGGGCTATAAAGATTTACCAGTGCGGATTTGGAAAGATGACTGGGATGGCTTACTGCAACATACTGGCAGTCGACTCGATCTGGGTGAGTTTGCATTGGAATTTAGCCCTCTGGGTCCAGGCATTTATATGATCGAACCAG
>CAZEUQ010000098.1:0-3057 GCA_964515125.1 uncultured Candidatus Peribacteria bacterium | reverse complement strand
TTCCCCGTGACGGTGTTGCGCCGTCTTCGCGGCGCTTGCGCGATTATTGGCAGTCTTTTGGTCGTGATCGGGGACGGTTTCATGGTAGGGTTCACGTTTGAGCCGTTTATTAGCATATGCTTACTTTGGTGGAAAAACCATGTGCCGACAGTGTCTTCTGCTTTGATTATCTGATACACGGGGGTAAGATCATATTCATCCTTAGGTAAACACACAATACGAATATTCCCCTGTTTTGGATCTTTTCTTGCAACCAGCGCAAATCCAGACTTCTGAGCGAATTTCATACTGTCATTGTTGGAATTTTCCATAACGATTGATTTCCCAAACTTTTTTGTCTGAAATACAAATCCTTCTGTAATATTTCTTTCCGCTTTTATTTTGTTTTTTATCACCTGAAGGATGCCATCAAAAATGGGAAGAATGATAGCGACTTTTTCTGTATCGTGAAGCTCCGTATGAATGAGTCCGCTAATTATTTGATCCAGAGTGAAATCGTGATAGTCTGCGGTCACATCGGGATAATAGACGTTTAAGAAATTATCGTAATCATTGATCACTTTGTGCATGCGGGCAAGAGGAGCAACGTCATAGACGGCAATAGCATCCTTTTTTAAAAGGTGTTTATACATCTGTCCGAACGCGCAGATTTTTTCTGGGATGTGATGATGGTCAAACAACCCCAACCCCGTGTCCACGTGCACAATGTTAGGATCGGAATCCACGGGTAAATTTTGAGACGTCTCGCCGGCAGGTACGAAGGCATAAGTGACATCGTCGCCCTGGAATCCAGGGTAGTATCGGCGCGCAAGCCACACAGTAGCAAGTGCGTCCTGATCGGGATTAATGTGAGTTACGATAATTTTTGGCATATGACATTTTTCCAATTTTCTACGTACCTATTCTACTATATAACTTCGCCCGAATGCGCTTGAGCGTATTGGGGTTGGACCACCATTTCTCAAGATCATCTATGGATACCCAGCGTAATTCTTTTGACTCGATTTCTTGTCGTGATAATTTTGCGGATTTATCTGCAACAAACAAATATCGAATGTCATAATGTAAGTGTTTTGGAACTTCCTTATACGATGGAATGTCCTGGATCTGAATATCGAAAACCCCATCTCGTGTTTTAATTTTTTTTAAACCAGCTTCTTCCATAACCTCTTGTCGTGCCACCGCAAGGGTGTCCTCATTCCCGTCACAATGACCCCCCAACTGTATCCACTTACCAAGTTTACGGTGATGGGTCAGGAGTAAATACGTGCCACCTTCATCCACAACAAAGGCAGAACCTGTCACGTGACCTCTCAAACACTCCCGTTCAAACGCCCTGGGTTCACGTTGCAAAAACGCGATTGTCTTCTGTGTATCCTGTTTCTCATCCTCATCGAAAGGATGATATTCGATAAGCTCCTTAATGAGTGCTTGGCGACCTCCCATGGGTTACGTAATATCTTCAATACGCACAAAGCTGCTTTCCTTCTCAGTCCTCCGCTTCATCTCAACTTGATCTCCCGTGCGCTTACTCACGACAATACGAATAGGACACCCGACAAGGTCGGCATCAGCAAATTTCTCGCCTGCACGGGTCTCTATACGATCGTCAAAAAGTACCTCGTCGGGAAATCGTTTCAGCAATTTTGCATACACGTTTTGTGCGTGGTCACTAACCGTTTGATCATGCAGGTCGATCCCCACAAGATGAATTTTGTATGGAGCGACAGGATCCGGCCAAATTAAGCCCCTCTCGTCAGAAAAGAGCTCGGCGAAAAGCCCCATAAGCCGAGTGACTCCAATACCGTACGATCCAAGATACACAGAAACTTGCGCGCCGCTTTCGTCTGTCGCATACAATTTCATATCATCGCACTTTGCGGTGCCAAAATTAAAAATATTCCCCACTTCTGCGGATTTCACCTTAGTGAGGTCATCCCGGGTCAGACCTAGCTCCGCAAGAACAGTATCATTCAAAACTTCCTCATTGACTGCAATACCCTTTTCCTTGTTTATATAAATAGTGTCCTCTCCAACATCCACGACCGCCTGAAATTCGTGGCTATATTTGGTGAATGCACCACCTGCCGCAAAGGTTATGTAGGTGATATCACCCAAACCAACACGGGAGAAAACATTCATGTACGCTTTTTTAACATTCTCATAAAATGCAAGGTGCCGCTTTTCGTCCACGTCGTAACTATAAAGATCTTTCATGATAAATTCACGACCTCGCATAAGCCCACTCTTGGCCCGGAGCTCGTTGCGTAACTTTGTTTGAAATTGGTATACATATACCGGAAGGTCTCGGTAGCTTGTCACAAAGCGCTTCATCATCTCGGTGATCGGCTCCTCATGTGACCACCCAAACCCCACATCGGCACCACTTTTCAATTTCGCTTTAAACCAAACGTCAACGGTTTCATCGTCCCACCTGCCCGTCCGCTCCCACAATTCTTTCGGCTGAAGCGAAGACATGATAATCTGTTGTCCTCCAATCGCATCCATTTCTTCGCGGATAATGCGTTTGATTTTCTCAATCACTCGTAACCCAAGGGGGAGGTATGCATACACACCAGCCATTTCTTTGTTGATAAACCCGGCGCGGGTCAGAAGCTGAGCATTTTTCGCTACTTCATCAGCAGGAGCTGTTTTGTTTGTTCTCCCGACTAGTTTTGAATAAAGCATAAAAATATGTAACTGTTAATTCAATAAATATAAACCGCCGAGACAGAGGATTGATGATACCACTTTCTGGCGCACATTTCCCCGCTCATGCAGGAAAATCGCGGCAAGCACCACGGTAAGCACAATCTTGGTCTGATTCACAAGAACAACAAGACCTGTTGAAGGAGCGATGGAAAGACCAAAAATGTATGCAGTTGCAGAAAAGAAAAAGAGTGCGCCTACCAGAGCCACATGTACAAGATATTGTTTCGAAAGATGAACATTCAGTCGTTTATGTGATTTCTTCTGAATCAGAAGCATTGCAAGACCCGGTATCAGAAACGCCAAGGCAAGATACGTATACAAATTCATAGTTTTCGTTGCAATACG
>CAZEUQ010000097.1:0-3108 GCA_964515125.1 uncultured Candidatus Peribacteria bacterium | reverse complement strand
GATCATGCGACCATCATCAGTCATGGGCTCGTTCTGCATGAGGCTGTCAAAGCAGTGGAAAAATTGAAAACAGAGGCAAAGCGATCTATCCGTGTGCTCATTATGGCAAGTATTCGTCCTCTGGATGCATCTGCCATCATCAAGGCTGCCTTCGAAACACAGCATCTTCTTGTTGCAGAGGATCATCATACTGAGGGGGGATTAGCATCACAGATTGCCGACCTCATTGCCGATCTCTGTCTACCATGCACCCTCACACGAATAGGCATTCCTCACTACTTTCCATCGGGAACGGCAGAAGACTTGATGGTTCTTGCGGGACTTGATGCGGATTCCATTGCAGATCGCATGGAGGATGTCTTTGCGTTTCGTCTCGCGGGAGGAGAAGAAATGATTGTTGCCTGTCTGTACGCCCTTTCGGAACGACTGCAAAAAAGCCGTTTTCGCGTGACTGCACTTCCGTATGTGCAGGAACTTGTAGACGATCCTCAAAAAATCGAGGTGCTTCGGTCCTTGTGGCGTGACCGTGCAATTGCGCCATCGGACTTGCCAACAACGGATGCACTCACGAAATCACTTTCACTCCTGCACGCAGAGGCGAGTGTGAATCCTATCACAGGAATGGAAAGGGAAGTGCAGCACGACATCGGCATCGTGTGATCTTTGCATTGTTGTGATACAGTGTTCCTATGCAAAAAAAGCGTCGCACTTCATCGCTCACAAAAGAAATTCACGATGCGACGCTTGTTTTAAAGGAAGTGGAAGAACAGAGCGAGCAGATTGTGAAGTCACAAAGTTTCTTTCATAAATTCATCGGCGGACTCCTTTCTACGTTGGGTGCGCTTGTTGGCGCTGCTATCGTGATCCCGTTTGTGCTTTCCGTGTTACAACAAATCCAGTGGGTTCCCATTATCGGCGATGCGCTCGCGCGAATCCTTATGCAGGCTGAGCATGTCCAGCAGCGTGCTGCACCAGCGGCTGATGATCAATAAAGACGAGGATGTAGAACCGTTTTACCACCTCGGCAGATGCACGCATAATTTCTCGTGCGATGGCTGCAAGGCGGTGGATCTCAGAAAAGATCTGGTTGAGTTCATAGGCCCATCCGCGTTTGCGACTTCGTGAAATGCGTTTTGCTTTCTTCTCGAGCGATGTGATTTGTTGATCAATGTGCTTCACGAGTTTTCGTTGCATTTGTATGGCTGGAGGAAGCTTCTGCAAAATCTGATCACGTTGCGTCATGCCACCGGACTGCTGCCCACCCGTTGAGCCACCGGAAGATCCTGTGAAGACTGCATGCTGCTCGTTTACCTTTTCACTGATGTTTCCCATGAAGTTAATCATCTCCATCACTTCATTCAGTTTCGTTGGTTGGAATACCACATTGGCGCTCACGAGTGATTCACCCGAATGCATGTTGCGCTCCGGCGATGTGTTCTGTTTTATGGATACCATGATGTCCCTATTTTCTCTTATTTTAGCGGAAATGTCAAGTTTTGCCCATGTTCAAAACTCCCGTTTCTTGTACTATTTCAGCCATGGAAGACACCATTTTTCACAAGATCATTCGAAGGGAGCTTCCCTCGAAAATTGCCTATGAAGATGCTGATGTGCTGGTTATTCATGACATTCATCCAAAGGCACCGACCCATCTTTTATTTCTCCCAAAACGATTTGTTGCATCCGTTGCATCCGTTGATACATCTACCAAAGATCTTCCTGGTATGCTCATTCTCAAGGCGAAGGAATTTGCCGAACAAAAGGGGATTGCTGGATACAAGCTTACCTTCCACGTTGGTCGTGAGGGTGGGCAAGAGGTGGACTATCTCCATCTGCACTTTTTGAGTAATCAAGCATCGTAGGAGCTCCTCATTATAGAGGTAGGAGAGCGGCATGCTTGCCGCGTTTACGCAGAGTATCCGGCAGCTTCCGCTTCCTCTTTCGTCTTGAACATCACCCGGTGGTCATCCGTAATCTTCTTTGCAGCAGCGGAATCGACTGGGTAGTATTTCTTGCCCGTCTTGGATGCGACAAAGCCTTCATCGGAGGATGCTTTTTCTTTGGGTGACTTCTTTGCGGCTTCTTCCTCTTCCTTCTCTTTCTTGATGCGTTCCAGTGTTTCTTTATCAATCGGGAGAAGTGCCTTCATCGAAAGGCCGATACGACGCTCATCAATATCAATATTGATCACTTGTGCTTCCACTTTTTGTCCGATCTTCAATGCTTCTGATGGATCTGCAATCTTGTGGTGGGCGATTTCAGTAAGGTGGAGGAGCCCTGCGATGTCCTTCTCCAAACGGACGAAGGCACCGTAATCTGCAAAGCGCTCGATGGTGCCGGAAACTTTCTTTCCGACGGGATAACGCTCTGCAACGGCTTCCCATGGATCTTTTGTGAGTTGCTTCATAGAGAGCGAAAGCTTGTCGCCATCAATGCCGATCACTTTGACGGTTGCACGGTCGCCGACTTGGCAGAATTCGGAGGGGTTCTTGACGTGGCCCCAGGCAATTTCGGAAATATGGACAAGGCCTTCCAAGCCATCGAAGGCGACGAAGATACCGAATTTCACAAGACCGCTGACAATTCCTTCCTTTGTATCGCCAATACGCAGGTGTTCGAGTGATTTTGCGCGCTCCTCAGCCATGGCTTCACGCTCGGAGACCACGATCTTGCCTGCATCTTCATCCATCGTAATGATCTTTACGAGGAATTTGTGCCCAAGGAATTTACTCAAACGCTTAATGATTTCTGCTGTGTCCGCGTTGTTCACGCGTGGGTAGTTCATCGGTGCAAGCTGCGATACCGGTAAGAACGCGCGGATGCCATCCATATTTGCGAGAAGTCCTCCTTTGTTTGCTTCTTGAGCAATAAATTCCATTGTTTCGTCGTTATCAATCAATGCGCGGAAGCGATCCCATGCCTTCTGCTGGCTCGCCATACGAAGACTCATGATGATCATGCCTTCATCGTTTTCTTCTTCCAGCACGAGTGCAGTCACCTTGCTGCCGACGGCAAGATTTTTGAATGTACCGAATGAGTCGCGCAGTTCGCGTCCGGAAATAATGCCCGTTGCAACACCTGCAAGGTCTAAGAGAAGTTTGTTCTTTG
>CAZEUQ010000096.1:0-3170 GCA_964515125.1 uncultured Candidatus Peribacteria bacterium | reverse complement strand
AACGCTTGATGGTCAGAACGGCATTGCTCACGTTCGTCACCTTCACGCTTGCTTCTACGGGTCCAAGTCTCCGGAATGTATATGAGGCAGTCGGCTTATCAGTTGCAACATCCATCGTACCGTCGCCATCAAAATCCCACTCTGCTTTCAGGAATTCTTTTTTAGGGTCGGCATATAAATTGGTAAGTGAAAAACTCGCAAGCTCATCAATGACGGGGTTTTCCGGATCGACAGCAAACAATGTCCGGGGAATTTGGACTGTGCGCTTGAGCGTGCGTGTCTGGCCGTTTGTCAGTTTTACGACCGCCGAAACGCGGAACGTTCCTCCCTTTGAATATAAAGCTGTGATCTGTGTTTCCGATGTCTCTTGATTCGCTTTTCCATCACCTTCAAAATCCCAACTGTAACTAATGGGTGTCAGGTTTTTTCTCTTCATATAGTTGTTTGCAGATTCTGTACCAAATGTGATGGAAACGGGCGCCGCAAGTGAGCTGGTGATATCCGGAGCAAGAATATCGATGGAAAGCTGCGGTTCGCGGTTGATGAGCATGAGAACAAGTACGCTGATGATGACAGAAGGTACTTCGATCACTCCCGCGCGAAGACCCGCCATGCGCCGCACCGCCGGTGACGTATTCTTGAACGTCGCGATGCGGTAGAAAGAAAGGCACGCAAGTGCTGTCCATGCAAAAAAACCAAGGCCATAGATGGCTGTTCCAACGAGGGGAAGCGATGCAAGGGCATCGCTGGTAGTAGGAAGAATTGTGAGCAGAATGATGCCGCACAGAACGTAGAGACCTGCGAGCATAAAAGCGCCAAGTGACAAAAACTTCGGCGTGGGTTCTTCTTTCTGCAGGGAAGAGGGTGTCGCCTGCAGTGATGGAGACGGAGCGGAAGGAGGCGTAAGGCCGTCGAGAGGTGGGGGGGTATTCTCGGGCATGGAGATGATATTTTAGGGGGTGCTTGCGTCAGTATTATCCTGATTGTCCTCCTCTGCCAGAGGGATGGTGTCATCAGGATGAAAGAATGGAGCGAGCATTGCAGGTGTTAATGTTTTAGAGGAAGTCGGCACCCGCACCGGCTCGGCATTATTATGGTCGGAAAGCGTCATGGAAATAGTGGATGTTAATTCGCCATCACCCGTCGGAATTTTGGAAAGATGCCACACAGCGTGTCTTAGGGCAAAGGTCTCCGCATCAATCCACACTTCTCCTGCAACATGCAATTCGTTTATATCCACATCTTGAACGTTTCCCTGTTTTTTGAGTAAGTCGGAAAATTTCTTGCGATCCAAGAGGGCATCATAGTGATACATGTAGCGTCCATCCCTCTTTTCAACGCCATGGTCTTCCGTAATGGAGAGTGCCTCTGTTTGTGCTTGCAAGAATGTGGGATCTGGCGTTGTGAGGACGGCACCACTCGCGCCGTTTCCTTCAAGATGCCACCACGTTCCAAGCATGAGACCGATGGAATCCATCGGTACATCAGGCCGCTCGGGTGAGAGCGTGAATGTATCGAGGCGTACATACATTTCTTTCTGATTAAACGCGACGATTCTTCCGCTGAAGGTCATGGCTGCATCGCTGCCGGACATCACGCCTGTGAGTGAACCGGAAACGGATGCCTCCAGTGCATTTCCCTGATCATGAAGAACTCCTTTCAGATGACCATGTCCTGCCATGCGGTCATTGGAGAGCTGTCCAAAGAACGAACCACTCATATTGACGGTAAACGCGAGCGACGTCAGTTTTTGGCTTGCAAGTGCCGTGCGCTCCAGCACTTCATCGGATGGAAGCGCCTTCGGCGGAAGGCACGCAACCAGAAGAAGCGAAAGAAAAAGAGGAAAAAATGTGCGAAGTCGCATCGTGGAGATCATTGTGCCGGAAGAAGGAGATTTATTCAATCATGGTAAAGCGGATAGCGAGTAGCGCATAGCGACTAGCAAAAATCTAGCCGCTAGCCGCTTCCGATTACTTCCAGATCGTCGCCTCCAGATCACTCGGTTCTTCCAACACAAACTGAACAGATTTATTCGACCCCTTTACTTCGCTTCGCAGCACAAACACGACATCTGCATTGCGCTCCAAAAGATACGGCGGGTCGAACGTGAGTGTCAGCTTGTCTAAGTCCATCGCCTTGGTGGTTGTTGTTAATCTTTTCCCCGTACTTGTTTCCAGATAGTTTGCACGCAGATCAAAATTCCGCGCTGTTCCTTTATTCGTGAGCGTGATGGAACGGAGCATGTGGTCTGCTTTTCCATCGGAAGAAATCTGGAAGCGAGCTGACTTTGCGATGCTTCCATACTGCACGCGAGGTGGAACCGAGAGCATGCGAAGGGAAATGACACCCTCCTGCATGGGCTTTGTTTCGACGGTCACGACATCGGACGTTTGCAGGAGTGACGTATTGTACGCAGAGGAAGAAATATCGGCTGCATTTCGGATGGCGAAGGCATGTTCCCCTGCCGCACTTGCCGTCTGGCTGATATCTCCGAGAAGAGAAAGTGATACGGCCCCACATTCGGGAATGATAAATTTCCGAAGACGAAGGTTTGCTGTTTGATCCTTCCCTGTCAAACGTACTGCTCTCGTAAGTCGTTTTGATCCGTCAAACAAATATACCGCACGAATATCCTCCGCGCTCCCCAGTCCCCGATGTGCCACGGTGATGCTGTCGACACTGACCGAAGCATCGCACCCTGCAGCAAGGTTGATCGTCAAAAACGGGACACGCTGTGCGCCTCGTGGAACGGAACCGGCAAGTTTTTGATCACTGATACTCACAGACAATGAGCCGACTCCTTGCTCAACAATGGCAATATCGGGAATGCTCGAAGGAGCCACTGCCGCATGGACAGTCACATCTTCAAAGTACAATGCAAGCAGAAGGGGGAAGATCATGATGAGAGAATACTATAAAGGAAAAGGATTAAGGAGTGATGAAGATGATTTCCAATGTAACGAAATTTAAAAAATGCGCGAAGGCAAGCTCTGCTTGCCTGGAGCGCCACCCTGCCGGAAAGAGAGCTCATGAGAGAAAACCCGGAGGGTTTTCTTTCATGCAATTACCATTTTCCTCCTGCTCCGCCTCCGCCAAAGGATCCTCCTCCAAAGCCACCGAATCCCCCGCCGCCTCCTCGGCCTCCGCCAAAGCCACCACCGGGTCCCCAG
>CAZEUQ010000095.1:0-3172 GCA_964515125.1 uncultured Candidatus Peribacteria bacterium | reverse complement strand
AGCTGGTGACGGCGGCCGGTCGTGGGATGAAGCTCGACCAGCGAATAGCGTGCCGGCAAGCGTGATTGCAAGTATTTCATGCATCATCTCATTTTTGTGTACGTTCCCTTGCTGCTGTTCAAGCTGCATTTTCATTGCTTTGCTCGCTGCCTTAAGGAGCAACTGATATCGTGCTGAATCTTGCTTTAAAAGACTTTCGATTGTGAGCAACATTCCTTTTGGACGCTGATTCAACATGAAGTGCGTTAATTCATGAGAAACGGCACGTTCTCTGAATATACGTTTTTGCTCCCGTTCTCTTTCATCTTTCTCATTCACTGGTAAAAAAGATGAATGGGAAGGATTGAAATAAATATTCCTTCCGACCTGGAAGGCATTGGGAAGGGAGCCGTAAGCAATGTTGTGTTTTTCTGCGAGGTGCTTCAGTTTTGAAAATGACGTATCGGCGGGCAGTAATGTAAGTTTTTTTGCTCCTGCAAGACGGTATTCATGATGGAATTTTTGGTTGAGCTTTGCGCGAATGTAGGCTGCAGTAAAATCATCACCTTCATTGAACCAGATATTTGGATGAATCTTTCCATGAAGAGCTTCACTACTTACTTCAAGAAGTTTGCCGCGCACATTATTCAGAACGTCATCGACGGAGCCCCTCTGTTCTGCTGCGTCGATTATTGCACTCGCAGGTACTTCTTCTACGGAGAATGAAGGTTCCTCATTCACCTCAATCATTCCCTCTGTCGTGTGTGCGATGCCATCGTGTGTTTTCTTTCTGATGTCCCCAATGTCTTCGGATACGTTCTGTATCTTTCCCTCTGATGCCTCGGATGAACTCCCAGGCAAGTGCGTTTCTTCATCGGGAGATGCAAACCCGCAAAGACGCTGCTCCTTTTCAGGAACATCGCTGTGAGCAAAACGGGGGGCGAACCAACGGTTCAGCATCTAAAGTTTACAGAAGCGGATAATATAGTCAAGTAGTCTCTCATGTTGTTCACCATCCTGCGGAATAAATGCGAGCAGGGTATCGCGCACTGCATACGGATCTCCTTGCTCAAGGAGGACGCGCAGTTCGCGGCCTTTCTTCGTACTGATATGCAGTTCATTGAAGTGTTCGCCTTGAAGTATCCAAAAAGCCTTCAGGTCTCCCCATCCGTATGTTTTGTTATCAAGCTGGAATCCATTCTCCGTAATCTGAACTTTGTAGCGATGGTAGGGAAGGTCGCGGAATAGGACGAACACCGCTACAAGTGCAATGAAGACGAGCGCCAGCGCAAAGGAGCCCGTGATGAGCGCGTAGGCGATTGCCGTGACGGCAAGTGCTCCTGCCATGAGGTACCAGCGCGCACTGCGCACTTCTTCACGTCGTGCCGGAGCTTCCCAGGAAAGGAAGGTTTTTGTGGGTGTTGGTGTTTCCAAAATCCTTTTATTCTACAGCAAAAACGGCTTTTTTGCCATGCAGGCATATTGCACAAATAGAGGCATGTTATATGATATATTTTGGAGAGGATTTTTTGGCTTGAGGGAGCGATTACTCTTGCATGAAAGCTTCCAGAAAAAGTCTCGAAATGCAGGGCTTGAAACTCGTCTTTTATCCATATGCAACGACCAGCCCAATAACGCGTTTTACCCCTCCTTGTTTGAGTATTTTTGCACATTCATCCAGTGTTGCTCCTGTTGTGCTCACATCATCAATCACGATGACACAGGATGGAGCAGGGGGATGATCTCTCCATGCAAACGCATTGTTCATGGCGGTGAGTCTCTCGGTACGTTTTCGGTGTGCCTGATGTCCTGTCGCTCGGGTTCGTTTGAGGAGTTTTTTCATCGGCCAGCCTGTCGCTTTTGCAATATCACACGCAAGAAGTTCTGCCTGATTGAATCCTCGTGAGAATTGTCTGCTCCAGTGCAACGGGACAGGACAGAGAGTTGGGATGGTATCACTGGAAATCCACACAAATGTGGGGAGGGCTTTTATGATGAATGCACTTAGGTCTGCATGAAGATCTTGTTTGCCTCCGTACTTGAAGGATCGAATCGCTTTTTTAAGAAGAGGAGTCCGCTCGTAGTCGCCTCCGGCAAGAAGAAGATCGAGTGACATCATGCCGCGTTTTTGGAGAACGGACGTTGTGAGGCGAACCGGGAACGTTCGCATCGCTGTTCTTTCTTCATCGGTGATGAGCGCACCTTCTTTTCCGGTGAGGGAAAGACGAGGGAAGAAGAGATCGAGAAGGAAGGTGAGCATAGCTGTGTAGGCTAACAAAGTGAAAACGCATCAGTTCATCATCAGATATGTATGGCAAGGAGATTTGAGGCAATCTTGTTCTAAATCACGTTCATTGCTACTCTTTTCCGGCTTCTCGAGGGCAATTAGCTCAGCTGGTTAGAGCGCCACATTGACATTGTGGAGGTCACAAGTTCGAATCTTGTATTGCCCACCATGAACGTAAAAAGAGTGCGCTTGACATATTTATTTACTGATATAAAATGCGTTCCTTTTATGAATTACCCAATTGATACGTCGGCTCGAGAAAATGCTCACACATTTATTGCAGATGCTGTTCATAAATTGGATCATGATGGTGATAGTCAAGAACGTGCGATTGATCTTGCAATGTATCTTGCTCCCCATCTTGGTGAAGACGAATGTAAAAAGCTGGCACATTCCATGCGAAATCATCCTAATTTTCGAAAGGAGTTAGGTACCTGTCTTTCGGAAGGCGCAATTATGAAATTTATTCATGTTATACATCCAGAAATGGCACAACGTCTAAAAAGTCGCATGGCTATAGCTCGTATTTTCACTTTGATGAAAGAAGGATTTTCTGTAGAAAAAGAAGGCGGAGATCTCTCGGCTGCAGTCGGCTCTATCATTGTGCATCATAAGTCGCTTTTGCAGAATGAAGTAACGGAGCGAATTCGATGGTATGAAGAATTACAACAGGACATTTCTTATCAGAAATCGTCAGCTCGAGAGCACGTATCTCCATCTACTGAGATATTGAATAGACATTGGCGCGAACTTAATCTTTCAACAAGAGTGCGGAGAGCTTGCGTTAAAGCAGGAATGGAAACAATAGGGGACTTAGCAAGCAAATCTGCTGATGATTGGTTAGAAGAAAGAAGCTTCGGTGTCACCTGTCTTGTAGAGCTTCGTAATAAGCTAGCGACCTTAGGG
>CAZEUQ010000094.1:0-3233 GCA_964515125.1 uncultured Candidatus Peribacteria bacterium | reverse complement strand
GGAGCGTGGTGATATTGAACAAACTGTGGAGGCAGTCGGCACCATTACATCGGAGCGTGATCTTGAGTTGCAATTTCCTGTGAGCGGTGTCGTGGAGAGCGTCCTTGTAAAAGAGGGCGACAGCGTGAAGGCAGGGCAAAAACTTGTATCCCTTCGTGCAGGGAGTCTTGCCGCGGACGTTGCGTCGGCTTCGGCGAGCGTGCAGTCTGCAGAGGCGTCACTCCGTGCTGTGCAAGAAGGATCCCGTCCTGAAGATATCGCCATTGCCGAAGCCGAATTACAGAATAAAAAAGCATCCCTCAATGCCGCACAATCAACACTGGCGAGTGCAGAAACATCGCTTGCGTCATCCAAGCAGCAGCTTGATGCATTGCAGCGTGAAGCAACAACGAGTCTTGCAGGATACGTTACGACATCCACCAGTACGGCCAACGGTCAGTTGAGTGCAGGTCTCGCGGCGCTTGGTACATTGGATGATGTTCTTGCAAACTCCGATGTGCAGGATGCCGTCATTAAAAACGGCTCCACCGAGTACGACGTGATTCGCAATCAAGTTGTTGCTGCCAGACAGGCAATTCAGATAGGGCAAATCAATACGGCATCTGTCCGAGATTATAAAGATGCGCTCCAGAGCCTGACGGCGGCTCGCCTTGCTTTGCAGCGAGTAGCCGATGCTGCAAACCGTCTTTTTGCGTTCATCTCCACGATGTCCGAGACGTCGTACTTTACGGCCAGTGACCGCGAAACGCTCAAGTCGACTCTTGCGGTAGAGAAATCATCTATCCAGTCTGCAGTGTCCTCTGTCGATTCTGCAGCGAAAGCACTGCAAGATGCTGCCGCATCGTTCGATTCTAAAATCGTTGCGCAGGAATCGGATATTGCAAGTGCCGAAAGTACCAAACAGAAAGCAGAGTCTGATATTGCAACCTACCAGTCGGCTGTTCGCATCAGCCAGGCACAGCTGGATTTGAAGAAAGCAGGCTCGCGCCCTTCGGACATTGACGGTGCTGTTGCCAGAGTGAAGCAGGCACGGGCAGATCTCGCGCGCGCAAGTGCCCGTTACAATGAATCTATCCTTACGGCTCCTGTGGATGGAAAAATTACGAAGGTGAATGTGAAGATTGGTGAATATACTCCGGCGGGTCCTTCTGTCACGCTTCTTGGGACAAGTCCGTACCGTGTCGAGATGTACACATCGGAAGTGGATATTCCTCGCGTGGCACTCACGCAGAGCGGTTACATCACACTGGATGCGTTTCCCGAAGAGAATCGTGATCTCGTGGTGCACGAAATTGATCCTGCGGCAACGCAGATTGACGGCGTTGCGAAGTACAAAGTCACACTCGACTTTGCCAAGACGTACGAAGACTTGAAAATCGGTATGAAAGGAGATGTAACGATCATCAGCGGTTTCAGAAAGGATGTCATTAAAGTGCCGGCACGTTCCGTGATTGAAAACGATGCGGGCCAGAAGATCGTCCGGATCCTGGAGAAAGATGGAACAGTAACCGAGCAGCCTGTGGAAGTGGGGCTTGAAAGTGACTCTGATATCGAAGTTCTCTCCGGACTCTCCGGTGGAGAAACAATCATTGTGCTCATTAAATCGTAGATTCTATGTCTAGCGCCGTCCCCCTCATCGAGCTCAAGCATCTCCAAAAGTCCTACTTTAATGGAGACATGGAGACAGCGGTTCTTCATGATATCAATGTCATCATCAAGAAAGGGGAATTCGTGTCCATCATGGGTCCGTCCGGATCTGGGAAATCGACTCTCATGCATATCCTTGGATTTTTAGATACGCCCACGAAGGGTTCGTATTTCCTGCAGGGAAAATCTGCTGGATCCATGGATGATGATGCGCTTGCGGCCGTTCGCGCGACGCGTGTGAGCTTCGTGTTTCAGGCATTCAACCTCCTTCCGCGTACGACGGTGGCGAACAATGTCATGTTGCCGCTCTTGTACCACCCAACCATTCCGGAAACAGAACGCATTTCTCGCACCAAACGTGCGATTGATCTCGTTGGTCTTTCGGATCGCGCCGGGTACCTGACAAGTCAACTTTCGGGTGGCCAGCAGCAGCGCGTTGCCATTGCCCGCGCGCTTGTGACAAATCCCGACATTATCTTTGCCGATGAGCCGACCGGCAACTTGGACTCCGCATCCGGCGGTCTTGTCATGGCGACGCTCCAGAAGCTCCACAAAGACGGCCATACCATCATCCTCGTCACACACGAACGAAGGACAGCGGAGCACGCAGAACGCATCATTCATATCCTGGACGGCAACATCCAGTCCGACTCACGCGACTTCACACGCATTATCGCCGGTTCTACCGCACTCAAATAATATGCTCTTTCGAGATACGTTCTCCATCGCGCTCCGTGCTATCAACACGAACAAGTCACGTTCGCTCCTCACCATGCTCGGCATCATCATCGGTGTGGGGTCTGTCACGCTCATGACATCCATTGGTCAAAGTGCAGAGGCGCTTATTCTCAATCAGGTCAGCACACTGGGTGCGAAGAGCATGGTCATCTTCCCATCTTCTGCGGAAAACAGTAACGGTCTTGATCAGCGTACGGGGTTCGATGCACTTACTTTTGAAGATTTAACGGCTCTTCGTCGTCTCTCGACGATCGAAACCATTGCACCGGTTATCTTTGTGAGCAGCAATGCCACGTATGGGCGCGAAGAGAGCAAGCCGCAGATCATGGGAACGACGCCGGAATTTTTCTTAAACCAAAGTATCGCGGTACAGGATGGAGGGCGTTTGTTTGATGAAGAGGACGATAATGGAACGCGCTTTGTGGCAACCATTGGCCCCGATGTCGTCAAAGATCTTTTTGGAGATCAAGATCCCATTGGACGTTCCATTAAAATCAAAGAGCAATCCTTCACGGTCATTGGCGTGACAAAGCCTATCGGATCGCAGTTTTTCCAGAATGTGGATGATCGTGTGTATATTCCTTTTTCGACGGCCAAAGTGGTGAGTGGACAAAAATATGTGAGTTACATGACGCTCACGGCGACGGATGATGCCGATGTTGCAACCGAAGACATCAAGTCGCTCCTGCGTAAACGTCACAGCATTAAAAATCCGGATGATGATCCAAAGAAAGATGACTTCATCGTTCGCACAGCCGCGCAAGCAACAGATATTCTCGGAACTGTCTCTCTTGTCCTCACCTTGTTCCTCTCCGCCATCGCAGGCATATCTCTCGTTGTTGGTGGTA
>CAZEUQ010000093.1:0-3302 GCA_964515125.1 uncultured Candidatus Peribacteria bacterium | reverse complement strand
CCCCCCGCATTTGGATTCCTATTTCGTTGGCCCTTCTTCTTTGCATTGGCGCAGGAGCTTTTTTCCTGTGGCATATCAAGACGTCCATCGCGCTCATCGAGAAAACGACGAACATCGTGCGTACAACGAGTAATCGCATGATTGATTCCATACGAGAGGTGCAAACCCCTGCAGATACGCTCGCACTGGATGCGCAGGCTCTCACATTGCTGCGCGAAGGGGAAGCGCTCATGCTTCAAGGAGAAGTAAAAAAGGCGGAGGAAAAATTTGCAGGGAGCGTACAGGCAGGAGGAGGCGCGCCAGCGCTGCGAAAACTTTTGGAAGCAGAGCTACAGAGAAGAAATTACGATGGCGCACAAGAGACACTCAACCAACTGGAGAAAGCAGGCGCAAAGCGTGAAAATGTGACGCTCTTTTCGGGACTTCTTGCCCTCCATCAAGGTGATGCAAAAAAGGCGCAATCACGCTTTGACACCATCAAAGGAACGCCAGAAGGAAGCTATGGTTCGGCCCTCGTGTTGATTGCATCCGGAGCGGAAGAACAGGCACATGCACTCCTAAAGGATGCCGCGGCAGGATCCGATCCTGTTATCCGTTCCTATGCAAAAATCCTTGTGGATGCATACGATGAATATGGACTGTTTCCTGAGAGCAAGACATCACACCGCACAACGCTCCTCGCGCGCGCCCTCGCACAGATGAACGAATGTGAGGTCGCTCTTCCGCTCCTGCAAAAGGTTACGTCGGAGGAAGCAGAGTACCGCGATGCGTGGATCGTAAAAGGATACTGCGAACTGACGAGTGAACGCTTTGACGAAGCGCTCACATCACTGGAGCAAGCCTACAACATCGACCCAGAAAAACCCGAAGTACAATACTTCCTCTCCCGCACGTACTTTGCATTGGGTGATCCGCAAAACGCCGTCACATTCCTGCAGTACGCAATCCTCAACGGCTTTCAACCCGAACGCAATGCACGTCTGCTCCTTGCGCGCTACGCCGTGGAACTCGGGAATACCGATCTTGCACTGGAGCAGTACCAGGCACTCATTGACGATCCCCAAGCGCCCATCTCGACGTTCCAAAAGTTTGTGGATCTCGCCTTGAGTCTAAAAAACAAAGAACAGCAGGCATACAACGCGGCGAAGCTTGCGGAATCGAAATGGCCAGAGGAGCAAAGTGTGCTGATCATGCTCGCGAAGACAGAAATTGCGATCGAAAAAAAAGAGGATGCGAGGGGGCACCTGGAATCTGTCCTTGTGAAAGATCCGGGGAATGAAGAAGCGAAGGAACTGATGAAAAAAATGACTAATGCCAAGTAACAGCAGAATTGGATAATTCTTCTCACTTCTTTTTGCAAAGATTGCGTTTCATGTCCGAGTCCCGCTGCAGCGGGACGAGTTTGAAACGCACAGCGTCTTTCTTGGTCCTTCTTTGACGCAACAAAGAAGGACATTTTCGTTTATGAAAGTACCATTAACAAAAAAGACCACCCGAAGGGGCCTTTTTTGTGTTTGTGTTTATCCCTCCTGAAGCTATCAACAACTGTAGTGGTATACGACGATTGCTGAGCCTGTAAACGGAGGGCACGTGGGCGAGGCGGCCCGGTTCTCTGCCTTGCTAGGGTCTCTTGTTTCTCCTCGTGACCAAACGAAGTCCCCGTGCCGGTTCGCCACGCGAAGTACAAAGACTCCGGGGGAACACTGGGGAGAAAAGGGAGCACTCCGTATGCAACCTCGGGCGTACGGAGCGACATTGCAGAGCAGAGAGAAGGATAGTGATAAATTCGAAATTCGAAGTGCGAAATCCGAAAGGACGTTCTTTTTTCGAATTTCGAGTTTCGTGCTTCGTACTTTCTCCTCATCCTTCTCTCTACGTATCGACCGGTGGTGTAAAGGAACTTTTTGTGGGGGCTCCGGAGCCGTATGGGTGTTTGTGTTCTTCTTGGTGTGAGTGATTTCTCTATCGTGGTTTTTCTGGAGAAATCTGGTCATTGTACTTAAGCCTAGAAAACACGCAAGAAAGTGCCCTGGCGTCATGCCAAGGAATGTGTTGTGAATACATTTTTAGAACAGGTCACAAAGAGGGGTATTTTGCTCTTTTGGAAGCCGAAATCGGTGCTATGATGCACCCGTGAAATCCTTCCCTTTTTCCCCTGCGCTGCGGGCTTTTGGACTGAGCCTTTTAGGCCTCCTTATGACCATAGCCGTGATGATAGGAATCATCTGGGTGCTACCACAAAAAAGACTTACAACATCCCTCGCGCAACACCTTCCAAAAGACAGAACCCTTTTCTTTCTGCAAGGCGATGACGCCACACAAGCAAGGAGCATTATAGAAACGATAGAGCCTTTTCTTCCTCTTCCCCCACTCCCGGAAGAGATGATGCAGGGTACACATGGCAAAACAGAAGTGGCGCTCGTGCAAACATCCGAGGATGGGACAACAGGATGGGTTGTGGAATCCTCTTCAGCGACAGGGGGCACTGTGCGGAGAGCGACGTCGAAGGAGGCCGCGGCGACTATTCTTTCCGATGAATCCAACGATCCACCTTTCTCAAGCTTCTCCCCAGCGCGCTTTGCGCTCCAGGAGAAAGATCGCAATGTCGTCGTTCTTCCCCTTTCTGCACCATTCATTCTTTCAGGCTCCCTTCTTGCAAATGCAACGAAAGGATCTGCTGCACTCACGGCTACATGGAGTGATGGCGCAGGAGCACTCATTGTGTGGCAAAGCGAGAATGCCCGTCCATGGAACGGCTCGGTCACACTCATGAAGACCGCTATTCCACTCACAGTGATGGTCATGCATCCAAAGGATTCCATCCGTACAGTGCGATCTCTTCTCGATGATCTTTCGCCGGGGATTGCAGACGGTCTTACAGGGATTCTGCAGCATGCACTGCGTGAACAATTCGGACCCACTTTTTCTATGAACACACTCTCCGGCACGCTTCTGCACCCCGGGCTTGTGATGATGGCAACGTCGGGATCGGAACTTACCTACGCCATAGGAGAAAGTGCAGAACCGAATGAATTTGCTCTGCTGTGGAGCGGCGCCATCATGCGTACTGCCGATGGAACCATCCGTACTATTCCCCTGCTGCGCAATCAGGTTCGCCGCGACATTGCACCATCGGAACCTGTTGTTGAAAAAAGCACGATGGATGGGTGGACAAGGGAATCTCTGGCCGATCGACATGATCTTTTCTTTGCCAGCCGCGCACCGTATGCCGCGTTCTCTCAAAGCAACGATCTCATGGAAGCAGCCATGCGCTTGCTTCCTGTGGCTTCAAATATCTCAAC
>CAZEUQ010000092.1:0-3374 GCA_964515125.1 uncultured Candidatus Peribacteria bacterium | reverse complement strand
ATAGAGAGGGCAACATTGACGATGAAGCCAATGCTTGTCCAGAATGCGTGTCTGGTATTTTAGAAAACCATGGTGTTCCTATTTCAATCGGTGAAATTCAATGCTTATTGAATCGAGAAATCACCATTCTTGCGCAGGTTCCGAATCCAACGGATTGCACGCAAGAAATTCGTGTTTCCCCCATTAAACGAACGCAGTGCGAACACTGTGACAGTGTTTAACGATCTGAGAAGAAGAGGACTGCGGTCGTCCCGAGTGCCACAATGCACATTCCAATGGACTGAAACGGTTCCGAACCGACGAGTGCAATGAGAAGAATGCCAAGCATGCCGATACCGAGGGTCATGAGCATGTCTTTGTCATGATGTGAGAGAGGTTCGTTCATGTGAGAAAAGAAGATGCATGAAGCATACCGTCACACTTTGCAACGATGAAGAAAATAGAAGCGGGGGAGCGAATTTCCAGCCCCTTCGAGATTTCTCTTGAATAATGCACAATGTATCTTGTCCATCATTCAATAGGCACCCTCACCGGGGTGCGACGACGTAATACGCGTACCCAAGGGTTTCTCGAATGATGCTCTGCATGAGAAATGATGGCTTGATGGTTGTGTCTGTTGGAAGAAGGGAAAGATGAATCCCCTCATGGGATGCTAGAAGTCCTATGCGAGCGAGGTGATATGGATCACTGATCCCCACTATCGAGTCGCAATCCGCAAGCAATGGCTTCACGTTGCGCAGATTTTCCTCTGTTGAGGATGATTGATCCTCCAGAATGATTTTCTCCGCAGGAACTCCAGCAGATTGCGCAACGGAGCTCATGACAGCGGCCTCACTGCGTTGGAACTGACTGCCCTGTCCACCTGTAAGGATCATTCTGTCAATGCGCCCGTCTTGGAACAATCGTACACCCGTTTGTACACGCCGAAGGATGGCAGGACCGGGATCGGAAACAGAATGAACTGCTGCGCCAAAAACAAGAGCACATTCAAATGTATCGTACTCCCCTGCTGTCCCGGAAAAATTTTCAAGGACATGCCAGGCGGCATACGGCAAGAGAAATCCCGGCACGGCAAAGAACACCCCCCAAAGGGGGAGGAAGCATCGCCGAAGAAGAATCCCCCTGTCCATCACTCTCCTTCACGAAGGGAAATACTGGAACCCAACGATGGAAGCGTCCTGTTCCACGGTGGCCAGATGGATATGGATACTTTGGAAACCTCGGGGAAGTTTTTAATAATACGTTCTGCATCGTTCACATTCTTTCCGAGTATGGAATCTCGAATTCTCTTCGAGAAAAGGGCACCCGCGGGCGTAAGAGGATCCAAAACGTATCGTTCTGTCCCGGTAAGATCCACGGTGACCTTCACCCAATCGATAATCGGTGCATCCCACGGCGCATCAATAACGTGGAGTGTCAGATTCTCCTTACGAATCGAGGACGGGACAATCACCTTTTCCGCTCCGACCGTATCGTGCAGTTCATCCTTGAGGAGGTCGAACATCTCTTTTTCGTCGTACAGGAGAACCGTATAAAAAATCGTTCCCGAAACAGGAACGGAACGAACCTCTTGGCCAACGAATTCATCGGGGAGGGAAATGTTCGTAAAATTCGATCGCGTCAATTCCTCGTAGGAAAGTTCCACGAAAGACCCGCCATGTTTCTGATTCAGATGCGTACGCTCATCCACAACAAGCTGACGGGCCGCGACCGTAAGATCCTGCTCAAGCTTCTTCTTTGCAGCATCAAGGTCTTCTTTCTTCAGTACGCTCATGTACGATGTCGCTCCCCCAACACCGATCTTCTCATTTCTTCCGTAGATAAATTGCTGGAACTCCTTCGGGAGGGCTGGTATTACCCACTTAATTCCAGCGGGGACATTGCCGCGTGCCCCGATGATTTCCCCGTACTCGTCACGTTCATCCGCGACCGTCTTTGCACGTACCTTTCCTTTCGACTTCACAGAAATATCCGCCTTAAGCCGAAACACCATGCCTGCTTGGTTCACAAATCGTGTACCCTTCCGCAATGCATACTGCTCATTGGAATCGTTATAAACAGTCATGATCACCTCTGCATTTTTGCCAGTAAATTGCTTACCGATGCCATCAAACGTCATATTGCGATCTACCTTCACGGTGAGCGGGAGAAGCGGAATCGTACGGACACGTTCTATGGGAATGGACACTGCTCCCGACGATACAAGATAGACATTCACCGTTTGACTGACTGTTCCTTCCGCGGGCCAGATGGAAACGGTTGCCGATGGAAGGATGCGAAAAACGATGAACAGGAAGACACCGAAACTGATACCAAGAAGAACCCAAATACGAATATTCGGAAGAGAGATAAGTCCGATGGACTGAAGATGTGAGCGGATGTAACTGTGCCAAAAACGCGGACTAAAGGCCCGCAGTGCTTCATCCTGTTCGGGTCTCCCGACGAGTAGTGGCTGTAATGCACGTATTGTTTTGATGGTTTGCCATCCCGATTTTTCGGCAAGCTTTCGGATGTGTGTGTTCTTTGTTGCGAGCGTGAGAGAACGTTTTTGATTGAGTGCACGCAGTGCAATGAAGAGCGGCCGCAGTTGATGGTCATCAATACTGAGCTTATGCGGAAAGATAACAAGTGCGTCGCCACCTGTTCCACGGATAGGGCGCAATTTCTCCTCCACGTTATCGGACGTGTCAACAATAACGATGGTGAGCGGCGTATCGGAGGGCATACACAGGTTAGACTTTCAGAGCCGCGAGCGATGCAAACTCCTTACCGGATAAAAACTCCAGCATGGCACCTCCGCCCATACTCACAAAAGTATAGGCATCCAGCGAAAGCTGGTAACGGTTATGGAAATCGATCGTATCTCCTCCGCCAATGATCGTCACGGCACCGTTCTTTGTTGCCTGTCGTATGGCATCACACAGAACATGGGTACCATGCGAAAATGCCTCAACCTCAGAGAGTCCCACGGGGCCGTTCCAGATGATCATCTTGGAAGCAAGAATCTGTTTCGCATACTCTTTTGCTGTATCTTCACCGATGTCAAACATACTTCCCGACCCGACTGCATCAATTTCTACATTCCGTGCATGAGCGGTATCCTCCGGTGAAGAAGCAATAACACAATCGTGAGGAATCCCAAGTGTCGCATTCCCCTCTTTTGTACTTTCCTGAAGGAGCACTTTGGCATTGTCGAGACCATCTACATCATATTTGGATGATCCGACAGATTTCCCTTGCGCTGCGATAAACGTGTTGCCAACCGCACCACCAACAAGAATGGCATCCGCAAGTGGCAGAAAATTGCGGATAATAGGTACTTTTGTTTCCAACTTTGCTCCTCCGATGATGAGTGTGAGCGGATGCAGAGGAGA
>CAZEUQ010000091.1:0-3647 GCA_964515125.1 uncultured Candidatus Peribacteria bacterium | reverse complement strand
GCAGTGCTTGCCAAACCCACGTTTTATTCTGAATAAATTGAACTTTACTGGAAACGGTCAGTTCAATGTTCGGTAATTTCCCCACTCTTTTATGCGTAAAACGAAAGCACGATCTCACACACGAGCACACGCGAAAAAACTGCCATTGAAAGGCATTGCATACCCCGCCGTGAGTGTTGCTGCAGTCATTCTTGTGGCACTGGCTTCCATGGTGCTTGCACAGGAAGAACAGCCTCAGCAAGAAAGCGTGGATTCTATTGAAGCTTCCGGCACGGAACAGGTTGCGGTCACAGGGGCACTGGTGAGCGGTGATGTCCTAGGCGAGGACAACAGCGAAATAATCCTAGCGTCGGATCCAGACGAAGGTATGACCTCTGTCGTGAGCGGCGATCTCACTGCAAATGACAATAATGAAGTCTCCGGTGACATCATTCACGTTAAGGGAAATGTGACAGCAAGTGACAATAGTCGGGTGAAATTGACGCAATCCATCGTGGATGGGAATGTGACGATGTACGATGACGGGGAAGTATTCATCGATGCCGGGACGGTTGTGCAGGGAGATATCGAAGGTGTCTTACTTCGTACGGAGAACGGCTACAACGTTTACGGGGCGTATCCGACGCAGTAATCCGCTTTGAGCTTCCTGATAGGAACTGGTAACGTACGCGCGTTTGCCGCCTTAGCTCAGTGGTAGAGCAACCGCCTTGTAAGCGGTGGGTCCCGAGTTCAAATCTCGGAGGCGGCTCCATCTACTTTATCCAAGATCTTCAGGATACATGATGAGCACATCGTCCTCAGGAAGGCTCTCGGAATCGATCACCATTGACTCTCCGTTTGCAAGCAGGATCTCCATACTACCCAATTGATCGAAATCTTCTCGGGTTAGTACGACTGCCTGGTTCTTCAGGTCATTGCGTGTGAGAGGGTCTCCGGCTTGCTGCAGCTGAAAGAGAAAATTGAGATCAAGATCATAAGGATCTAATGTGCCGCTCTCTCTCCGTTCGCGCAATTTCTGCAATTTCCGCTCTTTTGGAGAGAGAGATTGATCAATGTCTCGCTTTATCTCGTTTCGTACATGATTGATCTCCTGCTTGCTTGTCGCAGGAGACTCTTCTGGTAGTCCTTGAGGGTTTTCAGATGTCATAGAGGTTATAGGGTAAGTGTAAACGTTGTTCCCTTCCCTTCCTCACTCGTTACCTCGATCTTCGTCTTCAGCGCATCTGCGGCGATTTTTGCGATGTAGAGGCCAAGACCATTACCGTCGGTATCTACCTCGCGTGCGTTATCTGCGCGGAAGAGCTTTTCGAAGATTTTCGTCTGATCTTTCTTTGGGATGCCGATGCCGTGGTCTTCTATAGTGATCGCAAGAGTGCCGTTTTTATCGTTCATCCGCACAACAACATCACCTCCATCATGGGAATACTTAATGGCGTTACTGATGATATTTTGCAGGATGAGCCCAAGAAGTTCGGGATCTGTTCGCTTCATCACTGTTCCGCTTGTTTCAAATTCCTCATGGAGTTTGATGGAGCGGGTCTTGCATTCAAATATAAACATCGCTTCGATCTTACGAATCAGTTCAGTAATATCCACAGGTGCCTCATCATGCACAGTGAATGTCCCCAGTTCCAGGTTTGCAACATGGAGGAGAGACGTCACCATGCGGATCATGCGGTCGTTTGCGGCTCCAATTTCCTCTACGCTCTTCTGTTTTTCATTATCCAGTGCACCCTCGTCGCCACCAAGGAGCATTTCGACGTACCAGCGGATACTTGAAAGGGGTGTCCTTAATTGATGCGATGCAAGTGAGATGAATTGGGACTTCATCTGGTCGATGCGGCGATCTTCCGTCACGTCGCGGAAGAGAGCGATAGCTCCAAGGCACTCACCGTTCTTCATGATGGGCGCTGTTGTGATAAAAATCGGCGCACTCTTGCCATTCTTTTGCTCTACTGTGTACCCCGGGTCAATCACCGGTGCGAACGTCTGATTCTTTATGAGTGCAATCTGCATTGGGTGCAGCTCACCTTGAATGCTTCGATGTTCTTTATCAAATAATTTCAGAATCTCCGCATACGGAACAGTGCGAGCTAGGTCCGGAGCCCATCCTGTAAGAGTACTTGCCGCATCGTTGAGCATAATGACCTTTCCCTCCCGATTGGTAACAAGTAGCCCATACTGCAAGCTCGTAAAGATGGCATCATCCTGTGCATTCTTTTCCAGTACTTCCTGCGTACGCTCGCGCACGCGTTCTTCCAGGTGTTCATAACTTTCCTTCAGGCGTGTTGCGAGATCGAACGCAGCTTGATCGACTACTTCTAGTTCATTGCCAGTAAAAATGGTGCGCTCAAATTTCCACTCTTTTGTCTGTAAGTTGGAGAGCTTCTTTTTGAGCTGATGGAGGGGGGCCGTAATGCGATTTGCCATGCTTCCCACAATTACGATAGAAAGTAGGATAATGGCAAGACCCCCACCGAACATGGTGAGAGCAAGGCGCCAAATTGGGATGTAGGTTTGATAACGGTCTACCGTTGCGATAAGCCCCCATCCAACGGAAGGAATTGTCCGTACGACGGCAAAAACACGAATATTCGCGTAATCTCGAACTTGCTCTTCCAGCTCCTCACCGCGTGCAGCACGCTCGGCGAGTTGCGCGTCTGCATCATCATTCTTTCCAACATAGATCATCGACGGAGAAATACTCTCTTGATCTGTTGTGAAAAGCAGGACCTCACCCTTGTGGGTGAGTACCAGAGATACTTGTTCCGCCTGCTCCGCACCCTTGAACAGAGTGGAGAACAGAATGCGCGCGTCAAACACGGCAGCTAAGTTGCCATGGCCGCCCCCACGGGGTGTCATGATGATGTACCGTGCGAATCCTTCCGATGTAATCACCGGTATGAGAATGGTTGCATCGTGACCTTCGTACGCTTCTATCTCTGCAAGCACATCTTTCGATGGATCTGCCCCATTCAGGAGGGTAATTTCTCCCGTCCCTGTTACAGAGAGTAAACTTTCGAACCCGAGTAACTTTTGGATGGTATCCGACGCGGCCCCGTCCTGCCTTTCCGCTACAATGGAAACCTGTTCACGCTGCTTTGTGAGAATGGTCTCAATAAGGGATTCGTGACCTGTTACCAGAGAGCGTAGTTGGTCGAATGCATTGCGACGGATTTCGATGCCTGCAAGAAGAAACGCCGTCACCACCATCAGGAACACCGTGAGGGTTACCAGCAGCGCCACCTGGACGAAGAGTGTCAGGCGGAGGGATGACCACGTGCGCATTTTTGTGGGTGTTTTGAGATGCATGAATTTCCTCTAATTATAGCATAAAAATGCGATTTTTACCATCACTTTTCAACCCCGAATCTATCGTTCGGTAGGGGATGAATCGTGATGAGTGAGTGGCGATTCGGCAAGCACAAGAAAAAGACCCTGCTCAGGGGGTCTTTCTCTTTCGCGGTGAGGCGAAGAATTATCGAGTAACCGTGATTGACGCACTGTTTTCTGCGCCTGGCGCAGCAACCGTGATGCGTGATGTTGTCGAGTCTTTCACGATCGTGTAGTCCGTGCTGTTCGCATCGGTGGACGAAGGATCGTTCGGCATGGCAACAACGTAAGAGCCCGTGAGCACATCGAGATCG
>CAZEUQ010000090.1:0-3655 GCA_964515125.1 uncultured Candidatus Peribacteria bacterium | reverse complement strand
TGGAATATCTTTTTGGTTCAATACAGAACGTCCATATTACGGACTCAAACTACAATTCCCACTAAAGGTTTTGATACGATGGTCATCGACCCAGGAAAAGTGCAATTATAGGGGGACTTATATAGGGAAATAGCGAATCCTGAAAATAATGATAGAATCGCTCCATGAGTCAATCGGATTTCCTCTTTGGGCTGGTTTTTATTACCATAATAATTTCCATACTAGGAGCACTGTACAGCCGGATCCAAAGGCTGCGAGCTTTAAAACATATCATAGTTGGTATGAAGCATACTAAGGAAATTAATGTACAGAATTTTCAAAAATCGCAGAATTTGCTTCTCTTTCTCATATTCTCTTCTCTCTTTATCGCCGGTTTCCAATTACTCATGAAGGCGAGCCCAATTTACACACTATTTACATTTTTGCATTGCTTCACCTATCTACTTGTTTTCCTGCAAAATCGACGTATATGGACACTTCCAATCGATAAGCTAACTCAATTTTATGAGAGATTAAAGCACGTCGCGCGTTTTACGTTCTTCTTCATGGGTATTTTAATAATCCTTGCCAATTTATGGATTGAGATTGCACAAAGATATTTATTGTTATACTTATTCATCATATTGTGCACGATATGGATGATACTCGGAGTGAGCTATTGGCTTTTTCATACTGTAAAATCAGAATCGAGAAAAGCTGCACATATTTCGGGTAAGTGACAGCTAACACCCCAATGCAGCCTTACACTGTGCTTTTGCATTTGCATCGGTCACAGCGTCACACACACTGCAGTTCTTCTTCATCATGTTCTTGTTTCCTTCCATCATCTTTTTCATCGACTCCATCTGCGCAGACATGTCCGTAAATTTCACGTCTTCCGGTGGTTCAAACTGACTCTCATCCACAGACCAGTCATCGCAGGAGAAATCGATAGGATCTGTATCGCTCATGCCCATGTTCTTCTGCGTATCGGCATTGCCAAACACCGATGCATCCTCCGCCGTGATCTTCATCATCATTCCTTGTGGCATGGCCGAGGTCCACATGTAATTCGTGTCGTCCTTGCGGATCATGTGGGACTGCGTTTCTTTACCATTCATCATCATCGTAAAATCGCCGCGCATATTTTTTCCGCTGATGTACACGGTTCCATTCGTCTCGTTGCCTTTTGTGTCTGTATGCGCAAACGTACAGGAATACTCTTTCCCAAGTTTCATCAAATCCACAAAGGACGTTTTCATCATCGTTTCCTTTTTCTGCTCATCCTGTTTTTTGCAGGAGGAGAGGATCACGAGGGTAGAGAGTGCGAGGACGACGAAGACTTTGGAGTGGGAGGAGTGCATGGGTCATAGTGTAGGCCAATAGTGAGAGATCGCAAGAGCAGCTTTTCATTCCCAGAACACCAGAGCGGCCGTTCATCCCTTAGATCATCAGAGCGGCCCTTCGGGCCGCGGCATATTCAGTTCATTTCTTTTCTTTCTATGACAAGAGAGCGGGATGCTTCCCGCGTATGAAGAGGATGAAAATCAACTCTAGAACAAGGGGGCGGGTATTCTTACCCGCGGACGTGTCTGGATTCTTTCCACTTTCTTTGACGCAAAGAAAGTGGAGCAAAGAAACAGTCGCTGTGAAAATTTTCCTGCACTTCAAGCCGCTCACTTCGCTGCAAACATGAACACCTCCAGCATACTTCCCACCGCATGTTTGCGACGCTCCGTTCGCGGGGAAGCGCAACGGAAAATATTTCAAGGCGACAATGAACGAAGTTGCTATGAAGATCCACGAATTAAATAGCCACTCTTTTCTGTAGCCCCATACACTGATGCTTACATAATTTGGAACATGTCCGCTGATAGTCCTTTTGGCTGCAACCGTTACAGATAACACCCGCCTTTCCGCACTGCACGCAGGTGATGGAAAGATCTCCAGGATCCCCACAATGAGGGCAAAGCGCGTACTGCTTGGATGGCTCTAAATTCTGATTTACCGCGACGCGATGATCGAACACGAAACATTCTCCCTTAAAATGTTTGTTCGGCGATTCCTTGAGGTAATTCAAAATGCCGCCTTTTAGTTGATAGACATTTTTGTATCCTTGTTTCTCCATCGCGATCACGGCCTTCTCGCAACGAATGCCGCCCGTGCAGTACATCAGGATTTTCTTGTCTTTTGGCAGCGTGCAGCTGGATGCAAAATCGACAAATTCCTGGAAACAATCCGTCTTGGGGTCAATGGCGCCTTCGAACATGCCGATGGCTGTCTCGTACGTGTTGCGCGCATCGATGATAGCGACATCCTCTTGCTCCACCATGGCATTCCATTCCGCGGGCGAAATATGGTTGTGCAGATCGCCCGGGCGAATATCATCCTGTTTGATGGCAACAATTTCTGGACGGATCTTCACGAACCAGCGCGGAAAAACGTAGTCTCCTGCCTCGCTATCGTTCCATCGGATCGTACCGAACTGTGCACCTACTTTCTCTTTCCACTCTGCAATCACCTCATCACGTCCACACACCGTTCCGTTGATGCCTTCGGTCGCAATCAACACGAGCCCACGCATGTCGTGCTCTTCTCCGAATGCAAGCAGTTCATTACGAAGCGTGCGGCATTGCTCTTCCGTGAGCCCCTTAAATGTATAAAACGCGGTGATCTTCATAGCGCAAAGTATAGCAAAACAGCCTCTCTCCTCCTACACTCACGATTGTGGAAACAACGTATAAACTTCTCGATTTTGGCTTTGGAAAGCGCTTAGAGCAATGGGGTTTATTTCGTCTGGTCCGGCCGGACCCAACGGCAATCGGCACTCCGTCCAATCAAGAACTCTGGAAATCGGCTGATGCCGTGTATGAAGGAGAGAAAGGAAAAGGGGAATGGAAGAAGGGGAAAGATCTTCCTGAGCATTGGCCTGTCACGTTCGATGATATCTCGTTGTGTGTGCGTCTTGCTCCGTACAAACATACCGGCGTCTTCCCCGAGCAGATGGAAAATTGGGCGTGGATTCGTCGTCATGCCCCGCGAAAACTCACCGTCTTGAATCTGTTCGCGTACACGGGTGGAGCAACGATGTCACTTGCAAAAGATGGGCACCGGGTCACGCATGTGGATAGCAGCAAGCCCGCCATTGGATGGGCAAAGGAAAATGCATCGCTCAATCATCTAGCCGCCGATGATGTTCGTTGGATCTTCGATGATGCTGCGGATTTTGTGCGCAAGGAAGTGAAACGTGGAAAAACCTACGATGCGATCGTGCTTGATCCTCCTGCCTTTGGACATTCTCCCACCGGCAAAGCATGGCGCGCAGAGCGGGATCTTCCGCCTCTTCTTGCGCTGTGCGCGCAACTTCTTTCTGCCAATCCCGCATTCATAGTCCTCAACGGCTATGCAGCGCAGGCAATGCCGTATCACCTCAAAAAACTTTTTGAAGAGACATTTGCACATGCGTCGCTTGTCATGGGAAGTGTAGAAACGAAAGAATTGTGTCTTACAACGCAAGATGGACGATCCCTTTCCACGGGTGTGGTTGCACGCTGTGTTTTTCCTTAAGAAAGGATAAAGAACTGCACTTTCCTTTTTATTTTTCGTCATGCACAATACGAAAAGTCATTATTTGACAAATAATACATTATATTCTATTTTAATAGAGTCATGCATG
>CAZEUQ010000089.1:0-3729 GCA_964515125.1 uncultured Candidatus Peribacteria bacterium | reverse complement strand
ACGGTCACGCACATCGTGGATGGAGATACGGTCGATGTCACACTGGATGAACCGTCGGATCTCCTGAAGGGTAAAACAGAGATCCGCGTCCGCATGATCGGTATCGATACGCCTGAAACGGTCGACCCCCACACGCCTGTACAGGCCTATGGAATACAAGCATCAAACTTCACGCGAGCCCTCTTAGAAAACAAAAAAGTCGAACTACTTTTTGATTCAAATGTGATGGATACCTATGATCGCGTTCTTGCCTATATCCAACTTTCAGATGGCTCTCTTGCACAGGAAAAGCTCCTCCAGAGTGGTTTGGCATTCGCCTATCTGCGGTATCCTTTTTCGAAGAAGGATGCCTTTGTTGCCCTGGAAGCGGAGGCCAAAGCGAAGAAGGTGAATCTCTGGAGTGATAAGGAAGCCCAAGTGTATGCGGAAAAGAAGGCGACAGCCGAGATGAAAGAAGATGCGGTGAATCCACCCCCTGACGGAGATGACACTGCGCTTGCTCAGGACTTCTCCGATGAAATTCTTCTCTCCGAAATCTATCCTCATCCTGCTCCAGAAAAGAGCAAAGGTCAGGGCTCGGATGAACTTGTAACTGAGTGGATCGAACTAGAAAATAGTTCAGAGAAAGAGGTCAATTTGGAAGGGTGGATCTTGGATGATATGTCGAATGGTGGAAGCAAACCGTACACGTTCCCAAGGGGATCGTTCATTGCCCCGCATACGTTCAAGATGGTTTTGAAATCCGAAAGCAAACTATCGCTCAACGACACTGCCGATGCTGTCACACTTTTGCGTCCCGATGGAATAGTTGCGGGAGCCCTAGAGTATGAGAAAATTTCTGCAGGAGTATCCATGAGTTTTGTGGATGGACGATGGTGTCTTTCATCGGCGCCAACGCCTGGTCAATCGAATGTCTGCAAAGGAGGTTCAGCCCCTTTGAAAGCCGTGCAATCGGTGCTCCCTTTCCAGAATGCTTCCGATGTTGCTTTTCTCTCGGGAAAGGCTCCGAAGAAGGCGAAGAATACAAGTTTTCTTTCGGGGAAGCAGGATGGGTCCTTGGATGAGCTGTTTGGGAGGATTTTGGAGGATTCAGGGGAGGGAGAGGCTTTGCGGAAGCCACACACGGCGATAATTGTCATTTTTTGTATTTCTTTTGTAGTACTATCTATGTCTGGAATGGGCTTCTACACTTGGAGAAAGAGAAAAAATTTGGTATAATAAGGAGATTTCTTAACACCCACGATATTGGAAATTTCTCCTGAACATTATGGCGAACGTGTAAGGGAAAAGTTGCTTGCTCACGTGACTGAATTAGAAAAAGAAAATGTTAAAAAAATCTCTGCGGAAACCCTGGCAGAACTGGATAGGATTTTGAATACAAGAAAATCGCAAAAGCCTGAAGACATGAAGGAAAAGAATGAGCGCGATGCGCGCACGAAGGGAGAAAGAGGGGCAGCGCACGTACCAACCATCGATAAAATAAAGATCCCTCTTGCAGCGGGAGTTCGACCCTATGCATCCGCTCCTCATCCAACAACGCGCATGGGACGTATGCGAGAGAGTTTTGCACAGAGGAATCGAACAATTCGTGCGTTAGAAAAGGACATGCTTCTCACCGCTGGCGTAACAGGCGTAGGTGTTGTCCTTGGCGCTGGCGCAATGCCATCTATTGTCACCGCTGGCGCAGTAGGAGGCTCCCTTGCAGCACTGTATGGGCTTGGACGTATAGAAGAAAAAGTCTGGAAGCAGGAAGCTGCAGGATTCTTGCGCACTGTTGGACGTGGTATCCTTTCGCCTGTTGGTATCCCTGTCGGTATCGCAGTATATGGACTTGGACTCTTGAAACAGGCAGGAAAAAATGAACTTGCTGCTGCAAAGTCTATTGCGAAAGGCGAGGGAACACTGGGACACATTACAGATCCCATTCGCTGGGGATGGCATCTTGGCACGGGAGCAGTGAATGGATTCCGCCCATCCACATGGGAAAGACTTAAAGATACGGAAAAGCTTACATCCATTCCAGGAAAAATGATTACGAAGACGTGGCGATTCATCATGCAATAACATATGGGTTTTTCTCCTAGTCCATCACCGGCAATGCCGACGGATCCCTCGGAGTTTGGACTTCCGACTCCGGAATCGGAACCAGTGGCAGATGATCCAAAAGTTTCGCCCGAGGCAACAACAGAGCTTGCCGTTGGCACGCTCGACTACACACGACTTGGTATCGAATTGAGGAACGCGATTGAAGCGGGTCACATGCGCCCTGCGGATATCCATATGTGGACATCGCGTCCGTGGTTGGCATATGGATTCCTTGTCGGTCGCATCGATAAAAATATCGTTCACAAGTCATTTCTGGATGGCCTCCGCGAATGGGATGCCGCAGGAGTGACTGGTCCGCAGGATGAAAAATCTCGCCAGGTTGCACGCGAACAATGGGCAAAGGATCATCCTGATGAGGCGCAAAAGGTGACGGACTTTGTTCGTACGGTGAGCGCACGCCTCGATGGACGATTGCAGACCTACGAAAAAGTACAGGCACAACTTCATGAGCAAAAAGAAATTGCAACCACAGACAAATTGTTTTTCAAGGCACGTGATATGCTTAAAGAGCATCCTGTGGCTTCTATTGCCGCATTGATCGCAGGAGGTTGGATACTATCAAAAGGATGGAATAGTAAAAATGGGCTTGTAAAAGGAGCTGCAAGATTGACCACCTTGGCTGCCGCAGCGCTTGGAATTGGTGCAGCGTATGGCGGTGGACGTCAATATTTTGGTATGGAACCTTTAGAGTGGCTTGCCGATAGAGTAGAGAAGTTACCGTGGGGAGGTTCTACAGTTGCCAATGGACTTCGCTCAGTGTCCGATACATTGAGTCGAGGCCCCAAACTTGCATCCGAAAGAGACTTTAGTGCTTTGAATTTCTTCCACGATAAATTTGATATCCATGGAATGGACGAAGAAGCGTTCTTTAATTCGCTTTGTGAAGAAAGTCCACGTGAATTTTTGCAATGGTACGACAACGTACGCACGTGGAAGCTTACAAAGAAGGGCAATGTACCTTCTATGCCGCCAAAGTTGCAGGAGGCGTTCCGCACCCAGGTGCGTCTGGGGCTTGTTCCCAAAGCTGTCGCAGCCCAGAACAAAGAGGAGCAAGCGAACATTCTCTTGCGTGTCGCAGAGAAAACGATGAATTCCTTCAAGGGAGACAGAGAGGCAGAAGGCATGGATCCTGTTGCATTCTTAGAGGAGCGCTATGTAACGGGTGAGTACTTCACACGTATGTACGATGAATGGGCAAAGGAATGGACGGCAAAGCATGGAGAAGCTGGTGCGCATGTGCTTGCCTCGGCAAAGGCCTATGCCGAGAGCATGCGAGACGGTGTTGCGAAAAGCCCCATTAAAATGCTGGATATTTTCATGATCCATTTGCGTCCTCAGGATTTCGATAAACTTGCAACGTACGGACCGGGAGGGAAGAGCTTAAAGGAAATGTATGACAATGTTGCTTCTCTTGCCGCTCAAACCGGTGATGCATTGTATGAGGGACTTGGTTGGAGCGTAAACTTTGCAACGATTGATGTGCCTAGTGCAGCAACGCGTTTATACGATTATTACAAGTCGGGATATGCGGAAGAGCTTGCAAAGTTGGGCATTACAGAAGAGCTTGTGGAAATCTGGCTTGAAGAAATAAAGCGACAATCAATGGAAATACAGCAAGGTATC
>CAZEUQ010000088.1:0-3777 GCA_964515125.1 uncultured Candidatus Peribacteria bacterium | reverse complement strand
TTGCTCTCCACATTCAGACAAAATGCAGCAGGAACTCATCAGCCAACGCAACACGGTACGATCAGTGTCGCCAAAGGATATGCAATGTTCGTTGATCCAGGCTACTTCCCCGAGCGTCACAGGGAATTTGCGGAACAGTTCCAAGCGGTGTCGGGAATGAGCATTGAGGACTACTACATCTGCCTCACCTATATCGCATCGAATGTTCTCGACGGAAAGACAGATGGAAAATCTGCCGTTTACAAACAGCAAGCTCTCGATTCTGTTCCGGCTGATTTCCGCGATACCTTTGATAAATTTATCTCACTCGAAACGCAGGATGCAGCTGCCATTCGTCATGCCTTATGGGGAGACATTCAGCAATCATCCGTAAATAGCTTCGATGATGCACCTGCATTCACTGACAGGAGTTTCCGGGCGAGGCCGTTTTTTATCACAAAGGACGGAAGGTTCATGCTGATCGATCCGGTTCTCTATTTCGACAAAATGATGGACGGTCCTCTGTTTACGCTGCTTCAAGCGGGCAGCGCGAAAGCAGAATACTTTTTCCAGGAATTTGGATATGCATTCGAGGCATCCATGAGGGAGTATCTCAAGAGCTTCTATCCCACATCCACTTTTAGTGATCGTCTGAGCTGTCCGCTTCTACGTGCGCCAAAAGGTGGTGAACGCGAGCCATCGGAAATCACCGACGGCTGCTTGGATTACGGGGAAGATATGGTTCTCTTTGAGATGAAGGCTACTTTTCTCCGGCAGGAGAAAATCATCGGGAACGATAATGAAGAGTACGTTGGGATGCTCCGAGAAAGGTACGTCATGACTTCAGATGGAGAGGCGAAGGGCGTCACGCAGCTTGCAAATGTGATCATGCGTATTGAGTCCGGTGAATATGTGCCGGTTGGCCGAGACTTTTCCATCGTGAAGAAAATCTTCCCAGTTCTTCTGGTGCACGATGAACTGATCGATGCTCCGATGCATCCTTACTTTTTCGCCAATGAATTTGTGAAAGCCTTAAGGCCCGATGAAACGTTTCCAAACGGGTTCATGAAGAAAGGTCGCTTCCTTGTCGCACCTGTGACACTGATGACGGCAGAAGATCTGGAAAATTTGGAATTTCTCATTAGAAGGGAAGGATTCTCTCTTAGGAATGCACTGGCTAAATATGTGGAGCTGTATCCCGACAGGAGAGAGGGATTCCACAATGCGTGTCTCGATGCTGGATATCAGCTCTACGCCACCCAAGTCCTTGCCAAGAAGGGTCTTGAGATCATCAGGAAAACGCGCTCAAAACTTTTCCCAAAATAATCCATGGAAAACCGAGTTATCGAAGGTAAATGGTGGATTGCTGGTACTGAGAATGAAGAGTCTGGCAACTTGGTATGCGACGAAAAGGGGTGGAATTTAAAGTTGAATGGCACCTTTCAGCAACAATCCGATGAGGATCTGAAGAAAGCCCTATCACAGCCGCGCCCGCGATTTATCTCTCCCAGCACCGAAAATACGATTCTTGGAATTACGAAAGACGGCAAACCAATCACACTCGAGTATTTTCCGGCAAAAAGCTCCAATATTTTTCTCGTTGGCCGAGGGTACAATTCAGAGGCCTACCTCGTTCATAGATTCTTTGAAAATGCGCACTTCTCAGATCCGAAAGCGATATCGTTCAAGAAAGTATTGGTCAAATTCCCATATCTTTTTGAGTGGTTTGGTCAATCGATGGTGGACGTGCAGAGAGAGCACAATGCCGATGGGAGTCCGAAAGAAGTGCGATTTGTCTGTACACCTGGATCAAAAACATCGATTGGCACTGTAGGAAATACGTCACTTGCAGTACGTGCATATGCAACGATGCCCTTCGCTCCCGCAAAAAATATTTCCATCGTTCAAGAAGCAGAGCTGGTAATTGAGAGCACTGATGCGACTGAAATCCCCTTTGAGGAAATAAGATCTACCATCCTCACATTCAGAGATTTTCTTACGGTAGCAACGGGCTTACATATTTCAGCCCAATCCATTGTGGGCTTTACGGACAGTAATAAGGAAGAATTCGATGGCAAAACATTCCATCCGGAAGTTGTGATACATGATAGGGGTTTTGAGACCGATGGATTTCAAGAGGAAAGCAGCAGGCCAAATTTCATGAATTTCACCTTCAATGAATTGGCGGGAAACTCTGATACGATCCTGAAAAATTGGTTTCAAGCTTCCGAAAAATTTAAGGACGTCTTCAATGTGTATTTCAGCACATTGGCTGTGCCAAATCTGAACCTGAGAAACAAGTTCATGGGTATTATCTCTGCCATCGAAGGATTGATGAGGATCAGCGATCCGACTTTGCGTACCGAAAGAAGTCTTGAGACGATCATCACTGCCTTGCAGGACTTGATAAAGCAATACGGCATTCTCTTTGCCACGAATGATATTGAGCTACTAGTGAATACTCGAGATAAGTTTGCTCATATTGAGCTTACTGATCCGACCAGAAAACTACTGGATGATTATCAGCTCTACGATGCCACAGCAAAGCTATGTGCAATGCTGGAGATCGCAGTCTTATGCGATCTTGACTTTGATTCTCAAGCGTTGAGCAGTATTGCTCAAAGGAAGATCGCAGAGGCTAAGCGCTGATCACTTATAATCCTGTACGCTCATCGTGTACGTCCCGTTATGGGACATAGATCTTCTTCGTCACGATGCCGTCGAAGCTGCTATAGATCACCGTCAACTCCTTTTCCTCCTTCGGAACAATGAAGGCTAGCCATCCTGCCGCCTCCGCGCCGGGGAGGATGTTCACCGCGTCGAGGTAGTTACTCAGGCCATAGGTCGCCATGTCGGGCGTGTAGGTCATGCCGCTACTGTCTTGAACTGTCACATGGTTGGGATTCGCATGGTGCTCGCTACTCCCTATATTTTTCACCGCGATTCCGAAGCGAATGAAGTGATCAATCTGGGAATCCATGACATAGCGGTAGCCGACAGTCCTGCTCTTGAGAACGTCTTTGGAGATCGCAATCTGCACATCACCATCTCCCGTAAAATACTGCATGTTATCGATGATCTCCTGCACACGCTTCTTCTCGGTTTCCGCCGCGAGCCGCACCCGTTCCTTTTCCTGATCTTCAGCGACTCTCTTCTCATCGTATTTGAGGTTCTTCACCTCCAGTTCCTTTGTTCCACTCGCGTAGCCTTCTGCTTTGGCCGTAATCACGTACTTCGTCGTCTGTGCGTTATAGGCTGTGTTGAATCCCATGAGGATCGAGCCGCTTCCGTTGGCATCCAGAGTGATCGTTTTCTCATCAGTGCCTTTCACGATGACTGTCGCCAGCGGCAAGCCACGCACTTCTATCTGATACTTCGTGTCTCCTGTCTCCATCACTGTATTGGTTGCATCAATAGGAACGTGCTTTCGCTGGAAGACGCTCTCCGCTTTTGTCTCGAGGGACTTCGCATTGAATCTCCCACCCTTCACCTTCACAGCAACTTCCACCTTTCCGGTATCAGTATTGGCAGGAACGTCGATAGTTGTGCTGAAGGTATCATCTTCGATCTGCACAGGTTTGCCGTTCACGGAAAGCTCCAGAGAACAGGGGCAGGAAGCAGACGCTTTACCCGTAATCTCTACGCCTGTACCTGTGAATTCGTACTTTTCGCTCAATTCAATGGCGGCCTCTCTCGGAGCGTTGTATGCCCGAACGCCCACAATCAGAATGAAAACGGCTGCAACAGGTGTCACGATCTTCCAGTGTTGCCGTAGCTGAGCACCGATCTGGAGAAGCG
>CAZEUQ010000087.1:0-3927 GCA_964515125.1 uncultured Candidatus Peribacteria bacterium | reverse complement strand
CATGGCGAAGATGATCGGATTCTTCGCCATCAAATTTCAAGCGGCAGTCTCTCTCTACTGGGGAGTCTCCACACTCTTTGGCATCGCGCAACAGTTGTATGTGAATAGGGAGAAAATTCGAGTGTAACTTGATTCGTCGACTCGTTGATGTGTGATTATTTCGTACTGACCTATTTTTAACCAATCAACCAAAAACCAATCAACAAATCAACTTTTATATTCTCAATTCCAGATTCGCAATTCTAGATTCTAGATTCTTCACGCATTTTCCTGATACTATCGGCCTATCTCCCCTTTTCTTCCTATGTTACGTTTTTCCGACATCACGACAACATTAGCAGACAAAGCAGATTCCTTGCTGGGTTTTAGCGCCCCCAAGATCGCGCGCGAGCGTCTCCATACGCCAGGGCCATCCTTCATGAAGGATATCTTCGGCATTTCCGATCGCTCAAAAGATGTGCAGAAGAATATGCAGCAGATGTTTGACCACGGGAACCTCGCGGGAACGGGCTATCTCTCTATCCTCCCTGTGGATCAGGGCATCGAGCATTCCGCAGGCGCGTCGTTCGCAAAAAATCCTGATTATTTTGATCCTGAAAATATCGTGCAGCTTGCCATGGAAGGCGGATGCAATGCCGTCGCATCTACCTTTGGCGTGCTTGGCATGGTCAGTAAAAAATATGCCGATAAAATTCCGTTCATTGTCAAAATCAATCACAATGAACTTCTGACGTATCCGAATAAGTTCGACCAGATCATGTTTGGGACGGTCAAGGAGGCAAAAGACATGGGTGCTCTTGGCGTGGGAGCGACGATCTACTTCGGCTCCGATGAATCCGGCCGCCAAATTGTCGAGGTCGCACGCGCATTCAAAGAAGCGCATGATCTAGGGCTCTTCACGGTGTTGTGGTGTTACCTGCGAAATCCCAAATTTAAAAAGGATGGCAAAGATTTTCACACATCGTCGGACCTTACAGCGCAGGCGAACCATCTTGGTGTCACCATCGAGGCAGATATTATAAAACAGAAATTACCCACGAATAATGGGGGATTCAAAGCGATGGGTGCGGAGAGTCCGTATGGAAAAATCGATGAACGGATGTACACGGAACTAAATTCTGATCACCCCATCGATCTCTGTCGTTACCAGGTTGCGAATTGCTACATGGGACGCATCGGCCTTATCAATTCGGGAGGGGAATCCGGCGGTAACGATCTTCAGGATGCCGTTGCAACAGCGGTCATTAATAAGCGCGCAGGCGGTATGGGATTGATTTCCGGCCGCAAAGCCTTCCAGAAGTCGCGCAAGGATGGCATCCAAATCCTCAATGCCATTCAGTCCGTGTATCTGGCGAAAGAGATTGCCGTTGCCTAGTCGGGCCAAACCTCGCACGGATCCAGAGATGAGGATACAAGAGCGATGACCACGGCCAATCCAAGATGTCTTGTACAAGACGATGCCGCATGGCGTTTCCCTGAACGTAATGCATTGCGTGTGTGAATTGGCGACCGTCACGGATGCGTTCGTCGTAATACCCCTTTTGCCAGGCGATGGTGTTCCGTTTGGTTTCCTTGAATGAATGTTCATCGTGACGCATCCGTAGCGGCGACTCATGAGTCGCCGCTAGCAGCGAGCCATGGCTCGCTGCTACGGTCGCGTTTAATTCATGGCTCGCTGCAACGGTCGCGTTTAATTCATGGCTCGCTGCTACGGTCGCGTTGAATAAAATCATGTTTATTTCCCGTGATGAATGTGATTTCAATGATTGTATGAATTGTGACAATCCACCTCGTCTTGGTTCGATGATCACATGCACATGATCCGGCAAAATGGAAAACGCATACAATTTTGCATGGTGGATGTTGCGCGTCATCACAAGGTTATCGATGATGATTGCGGGCACACCTTCCCGCGTGCACCACGGAATGCGATCCTTGGTCACCATGGTGATGTGAAAAATGCCGGACTGGCGAGTATGGTGTTGTGGCATAAAGGATCGATTCTACTTCTTGGAAGCGTCAAAATTGATGGATCGGATTCGTCGATGGTGGTGTGATGCTTATACAAAACAATAAAATCCATGTTTGACAAACATTGTTTTTCTCCCTACAATACTCCGGCTGCAGGCATGCTTGTGGCATTGCTCTTTTGCATCGTCTCTTCTCTTCAGTCCACGTATAACGCGACGTGCGCGTCGTGTGATGTGTGGACTGATTCGTTTTTCCCTTGCCTCCCGCATGGAGGCGCAAAAGCCCAGGAGGTGGTTTATGCTCGTGCTCTCTCGTTGCTGCAATGAGTCGATCATCATTGGCAACGACATCGTCATCATGGTGGTCAGAGTCCACAACAACAAGGTTCGCCTGGGTATTAAAGCTCCCAAAGGAGTTACCGTGCACAGACGGGAGGTCTACGACATAATTCAGACCGAAGGCAGTAGGAAACGTCCGAAAAAGCGGAAAGGGCCCCCGCCTTCTACTTGAAATGTCGGGTAGCGTGTGGGAGAACACTCATCCGTTGGGTCGCCCCCACCCACAGATGAGCTAGAGGGGTGCGTGGGGCTCCCTCGTCCCGTGTCGGCCACCGCGCCGGCACGGGATTTTTTTGTTGTACAATATTGTTATCTGTCCAGAATCCTCCACTTGTAAGCAAGGATGCGCTTGGACAGGTACCGCCTCGCCTGTGGGTTTATCCCATGGGCGAGGTTTTTTTGCTATCATCATCATAAGATTGAATTTTCATCTGATCGTTCCTTGCAGACCGCTGATGTGTGGCAGCGGAAAGCAATAGATCAGATGCGCTTCTCTCCCACGTGGGATATGAGGAGCAACCCTCCCTGGGCGGATTCACTGTTGTATTCCGGCCCCCAGGGAGGGGTTTTTTAGCGCTTAGCATCGATCCTCCAAAAATCCCTTCTTCTCATGCCTACCAGCTACAAGCTAAAAGCGATAAGCTCTGTCCATGCCTCTCTCTCTTTATAACTCATATACAAAACGCGAAGAGGAACTTGTGCCGCAGAAGGAAGGGCATGTGTCCATGTATACCTGCGGACCCACGGTCTACGGACGCCCGCACATTGGTAACTACGCATCATTTTTGATGGCGGACCTTCTTCGCAGGTGGCTTGAGGTGAGTGGGTATCAGGTAAAGCATGTGAAGAACATCACCGATGTCGGGCACTTGGTTGCCGATGCAGATCAAGGTGATGACAAAATTGAAAAACAAGCGAATGCAGAAAAAATTGATCCGCTCGCAATTGCAAAAAAATATGAGGAGCAATATCTGGAGGATGAACAGGCGCTCAACATGTTAGAACCCTTCGCGCGTCCGCGTGCAACGGAAACAATTCCGGAAATGATTTCCATCATCAAAAAACTTCTCGAGAAAAAAAATGCGTACGAAACGGATGACGGTATCTATTTTGACGTGACAAGTTTTCCTCAGTACGGAGCCCTTTCTGGCAATACACTTGAGAAGCTCGATGCTGGCTCACGCGTGGACATCAACGAAGCAAAGAAACATCCCGCAGATTTTGCGCTCTGGAAAAAATGCATCGGTGCGAATGCCAATCACCTTCTTCGTTGGAATTTTTCCACCGGCGAACGCGTGCATACGGTGGGCGATGACGCATCATCCGGATTCCCGGGGTGGCACATCGAGTGCAGTGCGATGAGTACGAAGTTCCTCGGAGAAACGTTGGACGTCCACACCGGCGGCGAAGACAACATCTTTCCGCATCACGAATGCGAGATCGCGCAGAGCGAGTGCGCATCGGGAAAGCCGTTTGTAAAACTCTGGCTCCATCGCAGACGCATCGACATCGGCGAACAGAAGATGTCAAAGAGTCTTGGCAATGTGCTGTCTTTGCCTGACATCATGAAGCAAGGGTTTTCGCCGCTTGATCTTCGGTATTACCTTCTCTCCGTGCA
>CAZEUQ010000086.1:0-3997 GCA_964515125.1 uncultured Candidatus Peribacteria bacterium | reverse complement strand
GAAATGCAAAGTGGAGGATTTACGCAGAATGGAAATAACTTTTCCATCAATGGAACCTTAAGTCTTTCCGGCGGAACGTACGTTGTGGGGGGAGGAGTACTGACATTGGCGGGAGATCTTATGAATGCAGGAGGAACATTCACGGATACCACAGGAACTGTTCACCTCGCTGGTACGAGCCAAAAACTGTTTGGAAACAACACCTTTTATAACCTGACAAAAATTGCATCGTCATCAGGGCAGTATCTTGTAATGAGTGGCAGCAGTACGCAAACCATCAACGGAACGCTGCGGTTGCAAGGAATGAGTGGGCACACGTTAGGCATCATTTCTGCCGCCTCTTCCTATACAAACCTCACGTCGGGTGGTTCGCAAATTGTTGACCATGTGAATGTGATGAATAACATTGCAAGCGGTCAACAGATTGTCTGTTACACGGCAACGGAGGGATGCATCGATAGTGGCGGCAATGCAAACTGGCTCTTTGAGCCGGTCGTCGCTTCTTCCTCTTCTTCATCGTCAAGCAGCCAGGGTCCTGGTGGGCGTCGTGACGACACCATTGAACATCAAATTGAGGAGATAACCGGAACATCGGCAAATCTCCTCCTTTCCTACCCACCAGATCCTCCACCCGGATGTGATGTAAAACTGATCGAAGCAAATCTTGGTGATACCATCTTCCTTCTCTCTTTTGAAGGAAACCAGATACAACGAATAAACAGCAACATCCTGCCGTCGACGATCGATATACAAGTGACGCCAGGACGTTACATTAGTGGTTTCTACTATGCAGGTATTCAGACGCACAAGAGTTCTGTGCGGGTCCTGGATGTAAATGGAAACGCCGTAGGATACTACTCATTCGATGCTGCGTACGATGGCGATAACTATGCTCGCCATGTGACATACACGACGGATTCCGTCCGCACTCTTCGCTGGATGCAAGGCTCCGAGCACAAAAAAGCACAGTACCTTGCTGCATACAGTTGTCCACTCAACCTGCATGATGCACCACCCATCGGTCCTGTTGTTCCAGACGAAAACTTTACCGTGCCGGAATTCCCCATCACGAATCCCATCACGCTTGTCCCACCAGTCCTGATTCCGGGGCTTGAGCCTGGTGATTTCATCATCGATGAAAATGGCAACATTATTTCCGTCGACGGACAATTCCTCATCGATCGCAACGGAAACCTTCTCCAGTACGATGATCTTCTCCGCTCGTTGTCTGGCTCTCTCCTGCTCCAGCAGATGCGCACATTACACTTTGCGGCTCTGCTGAAACAAGGTGGATTGACATCCTTCTACAAGCCACTGACAGCAGAACAACTTGCGCTCTTGCAGAGACTTCTCAAGCGTCCTCTTGTGAGCATCGCAGAATCGGATTTCTTGCCAAACCCCATCCTCACACCGCTTATTGAAAACGTGATGAGGGATCCAACGGAAGAACATTGGAACTTACTGACGGAAGCTCTTACGCCGGATGTTGTGGATGCGAAACAACCACCGTCTACAGTCTCTATTCTTTCGGATGCAATGCGTCGTGGTATGCGTGAGCTTGCATCCTTTACGCGCACGGCAGGCAAACAAATTGTGGACTATGTTCTTCGCCGCAAAGACACAGCTTCAAAGGCCGCCATAACGGCTCTTCCATACTACGAATCCGCGCTGCGTCCTGCCGGCACAACCAGCGAACTTGCTGTCTTCCATCTGCGTCTTGTGAGCGCGTATGGCGAACCTCTTGCAGGCGTGCCCGTCGTGCTGTTCTCCATTCCAAAGTTTGTGACGACAGACCAGGAAGGCGTTGCGACATTCTTCGATGTCCCTGTGGGTGTCCATCGTCTGGAAGCACATCTTGATGATGGCCGCATCGAAACACGCACAGTGACCATCCGTCCGCCAACAAACGTACGCCTCACAGAGCCAGTCGAGACGATCTTGCCACTTGCCGACGTCGTCGTTCCGGAACCAAATGACCTACGCACAGACCCGGATCTCTTCCCGCCGCTTGCACTTCTGCTCCTTGCCATGATCATCGGAGGCAATGTGTACGTGCAAGTTCGCCGTCGCCGCCAAGCAAAAAAGAACGTAGATGAAGCCACATCGGGAGGACCAAATCCTCCGCTTCCTCCTCAAACAGGGGTAGGAGCAGCAGTCGCACCATCGTTGTAGAAATCACCGTAGAGCAGTATAGTAGGTGCGTTTTCCCCCACTCTCCATGCGCCGATTCTTTTCTGTGACTCTCCTCTCTGCTTCTGTCTTACTGACAGCCTGTAACTTCAGTTTTGGCGGCGGGACAGAAAGTTCATCGTCTTCCTCGTCCGTGTCGTCGGAAGAAGTTACGCGCAATGTGAGCTATGAAGGTATGGTGGAGGACATTGGAGCAACTGTGTACCAACAGGGAACGCACAAACTTGTACTAGATGATGGTAGGTTCATTCTTCTTGAAAGTAATGATCCTGCACTGGATCTTTCGCTCTATCTCAGTAAAAAAGTAGAAGTGCGTGGCGACATCATGCCTACCGTGGAAGCCGGTGGATCGATCATGCGGGTGAGTCAGGTGATTGTCCTGGATGAAGCTTCTTCCTCCAGTAGCGAAAATTCTTCCTCAAAAAAAATGTGTGGCGGCATCGCAGCACTTCCGTGTGACACAGGATATTCGTGCGTCGATGATCCGTCTGATTCCTGTGATCCTGCAAATGGCGGTGCAGATTGTGGCGGTGTATGTCTTCCTGTTATCAATGCAAGTTCTGCACTATCTTCAGCTTCGTCCATCACCTCCTCACCAACTCCTCCTGCCTCATCTGCTGCAAACTCTGCCGTGTCGGTTGCCGCTTCATCGGTATCTAGTGATGCTGCGTCGTCCGTTTCGTCCGATGCACTGGAAGCAAACATTGTTGCCATGGCAAAAGATACCTATGCAGACCCTGCCAGATGGACGCAGAAGTATTGCACATCGCACATTGGTTTCTGCGTTGCAGTCCACAAAAACTGGTTCTACCAATCTTTCGGGGCGACAAACGGAAGTTTGTGGCACGTAGAGTTTGATCTCGCTGCACCGGAAACGTTGTTGAGCGGTCCTATCCAGTTAAATCTCCTTTCAGGAACGTCGGCATCTGCTGGCGGGGTGAGTGGACAAGTCAGTACAAAGGGCTCCCGTGTGATTGGATATTTCGACTGGGATAGTGGCAAGCACTTCGAAATATCAGCGGATGCGCGACTTGCCGCAGCAGTATCGTACATGATTGCCCATTTGGAACCGTACGCGACTCCAACGCAGTAATATGACCCTTTTTCGTTATCAGGCGACGAACGAACACGGTGAACAGGTAACCGGTACCGTTGATGCCGTGGATGAAGCTTCTGCGCGCAGTGCTCTGGCCGATGTACGGATGTCCGCCATCGCACTCACGGCAGAGACACCTGCCCCCGCTGCATCTTCAGCACCACCTCCTTCAATTCCTGCTCCAGAGAAGCAAGAGATAAAACAGGCCGTAGCTTCTGTATCCGATGCACCATTCTCTCTCCTTTCTACGCTGCGTCTCTATGCCGGATGGCTCCTTGCATGGTACGGACTCGTCATGGCATTGGGGTACTACAGCGATGTCCGTACACTCCCCTTTGAGATTCCTTTCGTCCATGGACTCTTCCTCTCGTCACTCGTTTTCAGTTTTCTGCTTGCTACATTCCTGTTTCTGCTCATGAGTTCGCTAGCACGCGCGTTGCGGGGAGGATTGATAACGGGAGGGATTTTAGGAATATGTGCAGTAGGCCTCTTCTATCTTGTGAAGACGCACCTGTAACAACGCTCGTACATCACAACCCCAGTTGTTTGCGGATTTCTTCAGCCTGAGCTGTTTCTTGTTCGCGTGCTACGTTCTGTACAGCAATCGCCTGTAAATCCTTCCAATCCTCACCGTGCTTCTTTTCTAGCAACATGAGTTGTTTTAAGTGTTTTGGCGAATTTCTTAGGTCCAAAGATCAGACAATAACAACA